>JBFWNZ010000138.1:0-9552 GCA_050250795.1 Alphaproteobacteria bacterium
TCCATCAGCTTTTCCACCTTCGGGAAAAACGCCTTGAGATAGGACAGGCCGATATCGATGGCGACCAGCGAGACGATCACGATCGCACCGTTGGTCACCGAGAAATCGTCGCCCAGCAGCGCCTGCTGCGTCGATTCCCCGATGATCAGCAGCAGCACGAAATCGAAGGTCGTCGCTTCCGACAGGGTCCGCCGGCCGGCGATCCGGAAGATCAGCAGCATCACGCCATAGATCGCCGCGGCGCGCAGAACTGCATCCATCGCTGCCTCCTAGGGATAGACGAGATGGGTGATCGAAACGGTCTCGCCGCCGGCCGCCCCGAATGCGGCATGAAGGGTTCCGCCGCCTTCCGTTCGCCCGGTCAGGCGCACGGTCAGCCGGCCGCTGCCGGGCGGGGTCGCGAAGACGAGGCGGAGCCCGTCCGGCGCGTTGGTCGCGCGCAGGGCCGCGGGCTGCAATGTCTCGATGGTGACGGCACGCGCGAAATCGGGACCGACCAGCAGCGGCGTCTCCGCTCCCTGCGGCGCCAGCCGGATCGTCCACACGAAGGACGTGCCCTGCGTCAGGAACCGGTCGGCCTCGACCGCAATGGCGCCATCCGCGGCGCCCGCTTCGATCCTGCCGAGCGGCCCGTTGGAGAACAGCCCGGCCAGCGCCAGCAGCACGACGGCCGCCATGCCCAGCCATCCCGCGCGCTGCCATCGCCAGAAGCGGCGCTGGAAGCCCATATCCTCACGGATGGGGTGGGTCCGGTCGGCCCATTCGGCACGCAACTCGTCCGGCTGCATGGCGCCCGCTCGCGTCGTTTCGCATCGGCAGCGATGAAACGGCGGCCGGAACGCGAAGTTCCGCGCGCCCGGCGGAACCCGTCAGCCGGCGATCAGCTTGGAGGCCGCGCCCCAGCCGAGGCGTACCGCGAGCAAGGTCAGCAGCACGCGGAAGGCGATGCGGAAGGCCTTCTCCGGCATGCGCAGCAGCAGCCTGCTGCCGGCCAGCGTGCCCAGAAAGCCGAAGACGAGCATGCCGGCCAGGAGCCCGGCATAGGTGGCGAAGGCGAAGCCCAGCACGCCGAAGGCAACGATCTTGAAGCCGTGCAGCATCGTCATCAGCCCGGCCTGCGTCGCCACCACCTGCTGGCGGTCGGTCGAGGCTGCGGCGACGAAGGGCGCGAGCAGCGGTCCGATGGTGCCGACGAACATGGTCGCGAAAGAGCCCAGCAGGCCGACGCCGAAAAAGGTCGGCTTGGACGGCGTGCCGACCCGGAAGCGCGGCCCCCACATCGCATAGACCACGAACAGCGCCAGGATCAGCTGCAACCAGGCCGTCGGCAGCGTCACCACCATATTGGCGCCGATCACCGCGCCCAGCACCGCGCCGACGACGAAGGCCGGCACGATCTCGCGGATCACATGGCGAAGGGTGACGACCGTCCGGCCCAGATTCGAGCCCAGCTGCACCACCCCGTGCAGCGGGATCAGCACTGCCGGCGGGAACACCATCGCCATGATCGCCATCAGCATCACGCCGCCGCCAAGGCCCATCGTCCCGGCGACCAGGCTGCCGAAGAACGACGCCACGCACATCAGGGCGAACACGGTCAGCGAGACATCCGGCCCAAGCGGCAGGATTTCGGCGATGGTGGACAGGGCGGGTCTCCAGGCAAGCCCCGGCGCATTTGCGGGGTGTTCCGCGTTCCTAGCGCGATTCCGCCGCCGCTGCCAAGACGCGAGCGACGCCGGGGAAATGCACTTCCATCATTCGGCGACGGTCACGCCATCCGCGCAAGATAGGCGGCCAACTGGCCGATCGCCGTCCCCCAGCCCTCCTGGAACCCCATTTCGTCGTGCTTGCGGGCATCCTCGGCGTTCCTGTGCAGCACGCGCGACGCATAGCGGGTGCCGTCGCGCTCGGCCTCGAAGGTGATGATCGCGGTCAGCGCCAGCCAGGGCTCGGCCGGGCGCCAGCCCTCGGTCAGGACCGTCGTGAAGACGAGACGCGCCTGCGGAACCACCTCCAGGAAGCAGCCTTCGACATGCGGCTGGAAATCGCCGCCGCCCTCGCGCATCCGCGTCTCGAACGCGCCGCCGGGATGCAGGTCCAGCTTGACCACCCGGCATTCGATAGGCGCCGGAATCCACCACTTCTCCAGATGCTCGGGCGTGCTCCACGCCGTCCACACGGCCGAAGGCGGCGCCGCGATGAAGCGCGAGATCGTCAGTTCGGACTCATCGGCCGCCATCCTCGGCGCTCCTCGTCATTCGGGTTTCGACATAGTCGGCAAGCCGGTCCGCCCGCGCCTGCCACAGCGCGCGCTGCTCCGCGAGCCAGGACTCCGCATCCGCCAGCCGCTCCGCATCGATCCGGCAGGTGCGCACGCGGCCGGCCTTCTCGGACCGGATCAGCCCGCCCTGCTCCAGCACGCGCAGATGCTTCATGAAGGCCGGCAGCCCCATCGAAAACGGGGCCGCCAGTTCCGTCACCCGCGCCGGCCCCTGCATCAGGCGGCTGACCACCGCCCGCCGGGTGGGATCGGCCAGCGCATGAAAGGCGGCGTCGAGGGAGGGCATATAGTTTTCCATTCGGAAAACTATATATAATAGTTCTCCGATTGGCAAACTTTATCGCATGCAAAGGCCGCTTGCGCCCGGACGCGAAACATCGTGCGATGCGGGCCGCGTGCCCGCGCAACCGCAGGACCGACCGCATGGACTTCGCCCTCACCCCCGAACAGACGGCGCTGATCGCCACCGTGCGGCGCTTCATCGCCGCCGAATTGCAGCCGCTGGAGGCGGAGGTGGAGGCGACGGGGCGGCTGGCGCCCGAACATGCACGGCGCATCTTCGAGAAATCCCGCGCGCTCGGCCTCTACGCCACCAACATTCCGGTCGAACATGGCGGCGGCGGCCTGTCGGCGGTGGACACCATGCTGCTGGAGGAGCAGTTTGGCCGCACCACCGACATCCTGGTCCGCCGCGCCTTCGGCAATGTCTATGAGGTGCTGCTGGAATGCGACGCGGCCCAGCGCCCGGTCTGGCTGCTGCCCTGCGTGCGCGGCGAGCGCACCTGCTCCATCGCCATCACCGAGCCGGAGGCGGGGTCCGACGCTGCCGGCATCCGAACCCGCGCGCGCCGCGACGGCGCGGGCTGGGTGCTGGACGGCGGCAAGCACTTCATCAGCGACGGGCATTATTCCGACTTCTTCGTCGTCTCTGCCGTCACCGACCCCGACAGCAGCCCGCGCGGCATCTCGCTGTTCCTGGTCGATCGCGACCTGCCCGGCGTCGCCGTCGGCCCGGACCAGCCGATGATGGGGCTGCGCGGCACCACCCATGCGGCGCTGCATTTCGACGGCGTGAGGCTGGGACCCGAGCGGCTGCTGGGCCGCGAGGGGCGCGGGCTCCAGATGGCGCTGAGCGTGCTGGGGCGCGTGCGCCTTGCCCAGGTCTGCGCGCGGGCGGTGGGCAAGGCGGCCCGGGTGCTCGACCTGATGCTGGCGCATGCGGCGGAGCGAAAGCAGTTCGGCCAGCCGCTCGGCCAGTTCCAGATGGTGCAGCAGATGATCGCCGACAGCGTGATCGAGGTGAACGCCGCGCGGCTGATGGTGCTGCGCGCCGCCTGGGCGTTGGACCGGGGGCACGACGCCCGCGCCTGGATCTCGATGGTCAAGGTCCAGGCGGCCGAGATGCTGGGCCATGTCGCCGACCGCGCGGTGCAGGTTTTCGGCGGCTCGGGCTTCGCCAAGGATGGGCCGGTCGAACGCTACTATCGCGACGCCCGCATCTATCGCATCTTCGACGGCGCCTCGGAAATCCACCGGCTGGTGGTCGCCCGGGCCGCGCTCAAGCAGGGCGGGGAGTTGTACGATGTCGGGGCCTGAGCCGCGGTGCGCCGACAAGCGCCCAATGGACAAACGGATGACCGCCGACGCGGCCGTGGCCCTGGTGGGCGACGGCGATTCGGTCGCCCTGGTCGGCGGCGGCGGCGGACTGATCGAGGCGGCAGACCTGCTGGAGGCCATCGAGCGCCGCTTCCTGTCCACCGGCCATCCGCGCGACCTCACCCTCGTGCATTCGCTCGGCATCGGCGACCGCAAGCAGCGCGGCACCAACCGCTTCGCGCATGAGGGCATGGTGCGCCGCGCCATCGGCGGCCACTGGTCCTGGTCGCCGCGCATGCAGGCGCTGGCCCGCGACGACAGGATCGAGGCCTATGTCCTGCCCGGCGGCGTGATGATGCAGCAGATGCGCGAGATCGCGGCCAAGCGGCCGGGCCTCATCACCCATGTCGGCCTCGGCACCTTCGTCGATCCGCGCCAGACCGGCGGCCGCGCCAACACCCGCGCCAAGGACAGCCTGGTCGAGCTGATCGAGATCGACGGCCGGGAATACCTGCGCTACCGCCCCTTCCCGGTCACCGTCGCGCTGCTGCGCGGCAGCGCCGCCGACCCGGCCGGCAACATCTCGCTCGACGAGGAGCCGGCGAATTGCGACCTCTACGCCGTCGCGCTGGCGGCCCATAACAGCGGCGGCAAGGTCATCTTCCAGGTCCGCCATATCGTGCCCTCCGGCAGCCTGCCGGCCCGCAGCGTGCGCATCCCCAGCGCCATCGTCGACGCCGTGGTCCACTGCCCCGACCAGATGCAGAGCCATGCGATCCATTACGACCCCAGCATCTCGGGCGAGAAAGTCGTGCCGCAGCCGCGCCGGCCGCTGGAGATCGCGCCGATCCGCCTCGCCATCGCGCGGCGCGCCAAGCTGGAGCTGCGCGACGGCGCGGTGGTGAATTACGGCTTCGGCGTGCCGGACGGCATCGCCAAGCTGGTCGCCGAATCCGGCGAGATCGAGCGCGTCTACCAGACCATCGAGCACGGGACCTATGGCGGCGAATTGATGGACGGCGCGCATTTCGGCTTCGCCCACAACCCGACCTGCATGATCGACGGCCCGTCGCAGTTCGATTTCTATGCCGGCGGCGGGCTCGATATCGCCTTCCTCGGCTTCGGCGAGGCGGATGCGGCGGGCAATGTGAACGTGTCCAAGCTGGGCGGGCTGATCGTGGGGCCGGGCGGTTTCATCGACATCGCCCAGAACGCGCGCAAGGTGGTGTTCTGCGGCAGCTTCGACGCCAAGGGCACCGAGGTCGAGATCGGCGGCGGCCGCCTGACCGTCCGCCGCCAGGGCGAGGTACGGAAATTCGTGCGCGCGGTGGACCAGATCACCTTTGCCGGTGCGGTCGCCGTCGCGCGCGGGCAGGAAGCGCTCTACGTCACCGAGCGCGCGGTGTTCCGCCTGACGCCCGACGGCCCGGAACTGATCGAACTCGCGCCCGGCTGCGACCTTCGCCGCGACGTGCTCGACCGCATGGACTTCGCCCCGCGCGTCGCGCCGGACCTGCGCCCGATGCCGGCGCAGTGCTTTCAACGGCCTTCGCCTCATCCTGAGCCTGACAAAGGATGAGGCCGGCACAAGCAGCGAGACCGCTCATGCTTCGTCAAGCTCAGCATGAGGACGATGGGCTGCGTCGGGCCGCGCTTGCGGGAGCGTGTTGGACGCCGCCTCACCGCCGCTGCTAGCATCCCGACAATCATAAGCGAGGAGGAACCCATGAGCGGCATGCAGCGGGACGACGCGGTGCGGGTCTACTGGCAGCCGGGATCGACCGCCGGCATGCAGGCCAAGGAGTTCCTGACCAAGCGCGGCGTCCCCTTCATCTCGCGCAACATCCTGGCGGACAAAGGCGCGCTGGACGAGCTGGCGCCCTTCGGCATCCGGCGTGCGCCCATCGTCACCCGCGGCGACCGCTGGGCCGACGGACAGGTGCTGGCCGACGTGGCCGAACTGGTCGGCCTGCCGCCGCTGGAGGTGAAGATGCTGCCGCCGGCGGAGCTGCACCGCCGGCTCAACCTGTTCTTCGATGCCGCGCAGCGCTATCTCGCCCAGCTTTCCGACGCCGAACTCGACACGCTCCAGCCGAACCGGCCGCGCAGCTATCGCGACCTGATCTTCCACATCTACAACATCGCCGACGGCTTCGTGGAGCACAGCTACGGCATCCCGCTGCATTTCGAGAGCTATAACCGCTATGGCGGGCCGATCATGGAGCCCAGGCAGGCGCTCGCCGGCTACGGGCGCCGGGTGCAGGCCGAGTTGAACCGCTGGTTCGCCGAAAACCCCGACGCCGACTGGACCGCGCCGGCCGAGGTCTATTACGGCCGGCAGACCCTGCACGAATTCCTGGAACGCACGGCCTGGCATTCCGGACAGCATGTCCGCCAGTTGCTCTGGGGGATGGACCGGATGGGGGCGAAACCCGACCGGCGCCTCGGCGACGACGCCTTTGCCGACCTGCCGATGCCCGAGGCGATCTGGGAAGCCGATCTGTCGGGCGCCTGAGGCTGCCGTCAGTCCGGCAGGCTCGCGCCCTTCCATTTCCGGTCCGTCACCAGCCCCCGCATGATCTCGGTCAGGATCGCCGCCACCGCCAGCATGGCGAGGCTGGGCTGCGACAGCACCGGCGCGCACAGCGCCACCGGCCGCACCAGCGACACTCCCTCGATCCGCGCGACGCTCAACGAATCCGCCAGTTCCTCGCCATAGAGCGAGGACCAGGGCAGGACCGTGCCGGCAATGCCTGCCGCCGCCGCCTGCTTGACCGCCGAGAGCGAATCCATCTCGCCCAGCGTTTGCAGTGCCAGGCCGCGCTTGCGGAATTCCGCCTCCAGCGCCCGGATGATGCCGCTTTGCAAACTGGGCAGCAGCAGCGGCTGCGCCGCCAGGTCCTCGATGGCGATGGAGGTACGGTCGAGATCGGCGCTCAGGAAGAACAGCTCCTCGCGGACCAGCACCTCCACCGTCAGCCCCTTTTCCGGCGGCGCCAGGAACAGCAGCGACAGGTCGAGCCGCCGGCTTTCCAGCAGTTCGCGCAGATGCGGACTGTGCCCGTCCAGCAGACGCAGCCGGATGCCCGGATGCCGGTCGCGCACCGCCATGAACAGGCGATAGGACAGCATCGGCGACAGCACGCTGGGCAGGCCGACGGCCACGTCGCCGGCCAGCGCCGCCTCGGTGCTCATCGTGTCGTCGCGCGCCGCCTCGACCTGGCGCAGGATGCCGCAGGCATGGCGGTACAGCGTCTGCCCGGCCGGGGTCGGGGTCGCGCCGTTCTGGCCGCGCAGGATCAGCGCGGTGCCCAGTTCGACTTCCAGCCGCGCCAGATGCTGGCTCAGCGCCGACTGGGCGACATGCAGATGCGCGGCCGCGCGCGACACGCTGCCGGCCTCGACGATCCCGACGAAGTAGCGCAGCTGGCGAAGGTCCATTCCCGTCCCGTCTCTCCCGCCATCGCGGGGCGCGATGCGCCCCACTCTATACGCGATTGGACCGCGCCGTGCCGAGCCTCCTAGCCTCCGCGCATCAACCGCAACGCGAGGAGGAACCGCCATGAGCGGATTGCAGCAGGACGATGCCGTGCGGGTCTACTGGCAGCCGGGATGCACAAGCTGCATGCGGACCAAGGAATTCCTGACCAAGCGCGGAGTCCCGTTCATTTCCCGCAATATCCTGGCCGACAAGGACGCGATGGCCGAACTGGCGCGCTTCGGCCTGAAGCGCATCCCCATCGTCACCAAGGGCGACCGCTGGGCCGACGGTCAGGTGCTGGCAGATGTCGTCGATCTGCTCAAGCTGCCGGCCGTCGATATGACGATGCTGCCGCCGGACGAGATGCACCGCCGAATCCAGGCCGTCCTGGCGGGAACCCAGCGTTTCCTGGCCCAGCTTCCCGAGGCCGAGCTGGACACGCTCCAGCCGAACCGGCCGCGCAGCTATCGCGACCTCGTCTTCCACATCTTCAACATCGTCGATGCCTTCCTTGAGCATGATTTCGGCATCGCGCTGACCTTCGAAAGCTACAACCGCGATGCCGGACCGGTGCTGACCTCCAAGACCGCGCTGGCCGGATACGGCCGCCGGGTGCAGGCGGGCATCGACGGCTGGTTCGCGGCCAAGGGCGCCACCGCCGACTGGTCCGCCCCCGCCGACGTCTATTACGGCAAGCAGACGCTGCACGAGTTCCTGGAGCGCACGACCTGGCATTCCGGCCAGCATTCGCGCCAGTTGATGTGGGCGCTGGAGGGGCTGGGCATCGAGCCCGAAGGCCGCCTCGGTGCCGAGACCTTCGGCGGTCTGCCGATGCCGGAAACGGTTTGGGAAGCGGACCTGGCCGCCGCCTGACGAGAGCCGGCCGGGTCCGGCGCCGGCACGGGCGAAGGACAACAAAAAAGGCCCGCGGGATCGCCCGCGGGCCTTTCGTCTTGGGTTCGGAACCGGGTGCGGTTCAGCTCTTGCCGACCGTCTGGCCGTGCGACTTGAACTCGAACATGGTGCCGCGCTCCGGGTTGTAGCCGCGACGCGGCCCCAGCCGCTCCAGCGCCTGCCCGTAGAGATGCAGGTGCATCGTCGGCTCCGTGCCCTTGATCGCGATGGAGTGAATCTGGCGCGGCATGATCGCGACGCCCGTGCCCGGCTCGACCGTGACCGACACATCCGGCTCGATCTTCGCCTTGCCGGCCGACATGTCCTCCTCCAGCACCTTCCAGAGAACGTTCTCCTCCTCGCCCTGGATGGCCACGACCACGGCCCAGGTCTCGGAATGATCGTGCGGCGAGGCCTGCTTGCCCGGCTTCATCGAGTTCATGTAGAGCACGAACCGCTCGTTCGGCTCCTCATGGACGAGGTAGCGGGTGTGGTCCTCGGTCCCTTCCGGATGCGGGAAGTCGCTCGCCGGGAACAAGTCCTTGCGGTCGGCCAGCTTCATCATCTCGGCCTTGATCTTCTCCAGCGTCGCGGGCGACACCCCTTCGCCCTCCTCGATCTGACGGACACGGCGGATCGTCTCCGCCACCGCCTGCTGCCGCGCCTCGGCGACCGGCGAAATCTGTTCCACTGCTGCCATAACGGCTCTCCTTCCCTAAGGTCTCCGGTCCGGGTCGGTGTCCGGACAACATCCCTATAATCTAGCGACGCGCGCCGCGCATTACTATCGGTCTCGACGCGACACCGCGCCGCGTTTCAGAACCAGACCCGCATCCCCGCCACGAACGATAATGCGGCCGGATCCTCGCCGTGCTTGCGGGCGATCGATGCCGTCTCGCCCAGCTTCCGCTCCCACTGCACGCCCAGATAGGGTGCGATCTCGCGCTGCACCTCATAACGCAGTCGCGCGCCGAGGCCGATATCGGTGATCCCCGCACCGATCTCGCGCTCCTCCACCGAATGCGCCGACAGATTGACCTCGGCCGCCGGCTGCAACACGAGGCGCTGGGTCAGCAGCAGGTCGTGCTCGGCCTCCAGCCGCGCCGACAGCTCGCCCTCGTTGCTGACGAAGGCAGCCGCATCGAGTTCGATGAACTGCTCGGCCAGCCCCTGGATGCCGAAGACGGCGTAGCCGCGGCGGGGGTCCGGCTCGGCGTCGAAGCGAAAGCCCGCCTGGACATCGTAGAAGTCGTCCAGCGGCCGGCTGTAGAGAAGCTGGAACTCCGCCGTCTCGAAATCC
>JBFWNZ010000139.1:0-9503 GCA_050250795.1 Alphaproteobacteria bacterium
CCGCGGGA
Organism: Alphaproteobacteria bacterium; assembly: GCA_050250795.1. Lineage (GTDB taxonomy): Bacteria > Pseudomonadota > Alphaproteobacteria > UBA8366 > UBA8366 > JBFWNZ01. The sequence continues at coordinate 9 of JBFWNZ010000139.1, forward strand.
CGAGGCGGCCGGCCGAACCTGTGATGCTGCCGACCGCGGTGGGCAGCCTGCGCGTTCGCGACACCGGTCAGGGTGGCGTGCCGGTGCTGCTTGTCCACGGGCTCGGCGGCGATTTGGGGCTCTGGGCCTTCAACCAGCCGGCGCTATCCCAGCGGCGGCGCGCGGTCTCGTTCGATCTGCCGGGGCATGCCGGATCGACCAAGGATATCGGCGATGCCACGGTGCCGACGCTGGCGCGGTCCATCGATGCGGTGGTCGAGGCACTCGAACTCGGGCCGGTGCATCTGGTCGGCCTGTCCTTCGGCGGTGCGCTGGCATTGGATTTCGCCCGCCGGCGGCCGGATGGGCTGCGCTCGCTGACCCTCGTCAGCGCCTGCGGCCTGGGCCGCGAGGTGGATACCAGCTTCTTGCGCGACTATCTGTCGGCGCCCGATGTGCCGAGCCTGGCGGCCGTGCTTCGCCGGTTGAGCCATCAGCCGCTGCCCTGGGACGAGCGGACGCTCGCCGCCGCCATGGCGGCGCGCGAGATTCCGGGCTACCGCGCTGCGGTGCTGCGGATCATCGAGACCTGCTTCCCCGGCGACCGGCAGATCTATACGGATCGCGGCCTGCTGGGGGATATCGCGATACCCACGCAACTCATCTGGGGCGCGGAGGACGGGATCGTGCCGGTCGCGCATGCGCGGTGCCTGCCGGCGGGCATGCCGGTTCATGTGCTGCCGGATGTGGGCCATGTGCCGAACATGGAAGCGCCGGCCCGGTTCAATGCCCTGCTGGGCGACTTCCTGGACGCGGCCGAGGGCGCCTGAGCGGCTCAGTCCTGGCGGCCGTAATCCTTGAACTTCTCAAGCACGACCTGCATCTCCTCGGGCGGCAGCAGATGCGGCTCGCCGATCTGCAGCGCACGCCAGTACTGGCCGGCCAGCGTCTCGACCTCGTCGGCCAGCCCCAGCGCCTTGTCCAGCGTCTCGCCCGCCGCGATCATGCCGTGATTGGCCAGCAGGCAGGCGCGCCGGCCTTCCAGCGCGCGCAGCGCATGGTCCGACAGTTCCTGGGTGCCGAAGGTGGCGTAAGGGGCGCAGCGGATCGAATCGCCGCCCGCCTTCGCGATCATGTAGTGAAAGGCCGGGATGCCGCGACGCAGGCAGGCGAGCGTCGTCGCGAACATCGCATGGGTGTGGACGATCGCCCCGAATTCCGGACGCGCCGCCAGGATGTCGCGATGGAAGCGCCATTCGCTGGACGGCTTGCGCTGGCCCGGCGCGACGGTGCCGCCGGCATCCATGGCCACGATGTCTTCGGGCCGAAGCGTCTCGTAGGGCATGCCGGAGGGCGTGACGAGCAGCCCGCCGGGAATGCGCACGCTGATATTGCCCGACGTTCCCTGGTTGATGCCCAACTCGTTCATCCGCCGGCAGGCGGCGACGATCGCGCGCCGGGTCGCAAGATGACGCGGCGCCGCTGCGCTCATTCCGACGCCTGCTCCGGGAACAGGCCGGTCAGCCCGGCCTCGGTGGCCGGGGCGACGCCGCGCTCGGTGATCAGGCCGGTGACGAGCCGGGCCGGGGTCACGTCGAAGGCGTAGTTCGCGACCGGGCTGCCCTCCGGCACCACGGTCACGGTCTCGATGCGGCCCGCATCGGTCCGGCCGGTCATACGCGACAGCTCCTCGCCGCTGCGCTGTTCGATGGGGATGCCGCCGACGCCGTCCGACAGCGTCCAGTCGATGGTGGGCGACGGCAGCGCGACATAGAAGGGCACGCCGTTGTCCTGTGCCGCCAACGCCTTCAGATAGGTGCCGATCTTGTTCGCGACATCGCCGGTGCGGGTGGTGCGGTCGGTGCCGACGATGCACAGATCGACCTGTCCGTGCTGCATCAGATGGCCGCCCACATTATCCGCGATCACGGTGTGCGGCACGCCGTGCTGGCCCAGTTCCCAGGCCGTCAGGCTGGCGCCCTGGTTGCGCGGGCGCGTCTCGTCCACCCAGACATGCACGGGAATGCCGAGATCGTGCGCCATGTATATCGGCGCCGTGGCGGTGCCCCAGTCGACGGTGGCGAGCCAGCCGGCGTTGCAATGGGTCAGCACGTTGACCGGTTCGCCCGCGGGCTTTCCGGCGGCCGCGGCCCGCAGCAGCGCAAGCCCGTGCTCGCCGATGCTGCGGTTCATCGCGACATCCTCGTCGCAGATCGCCGCCGCGCGGGCATAGGCCGCGGCAGCGCGCCGGTTGGCGCCCAGCGGCGCAAGCACCGCGCGCATGTCGTCCAGCGCCCAGCGCAAGTTGACTGCGGTCGGCCGGGTCGCCAGCAGGGTTGCCAATGCGCGCTCCAGCCCGGCATCGGACGGGTCTTCCTGCATTGCCAGCGCAACGCCATAGGCCGCGGTGGCGCCGATCAGCGGCGCGCCGCGCACCTGCATGCTGCGGATCGCGTGCGCCGCCTCGTCCAGGCTGGCCACGCGCAGGATGCGGAATTCGTGCGGCAGGCGGGTCTGGTCGATGATGCGGATGGACCAGCCATCCTCGTCCAGCCAGATCGTGCGATGCGGAACGCCGTCGACCTTCATGCTCAATCCTGTCCTCGGCCTGCTGCGGGGCGGGGATGATACCGGCAGGGGCGCGCGGTGAACAGGCCGCGTCCCAACGCCGCCGAATGGGTTTATAGTAGCCGCGCGATCATTGCGGAGCGGCGACAATCCATGAGCAGCGATGCCTCGTCCACGGTCGATGTTCGGCCATCCTTCCTGAAACTCGCCTTGTCGAACGATCTGCCGGCGCGGGCGATCAGCGTCTCGATCATCGTCGGCACGGTGCTGACCCTGATCAACCAGGGCGACGCGCTCCTTTTCGGACAGACCCCGAATTTCCTGAAAATGGCGCTGACTTACCTGGTGCCGTATTGCGTCGTGACCTGCGGCGCGGTGAGCGCGATGCAGAAGGCGGCAGAAGCGGAAAAGGACTGGCCGTCCGACGACGTTCTGACCGTGTCCGCCCTGGTCGAGCCGGCGCTGCCGGCACCGGCAGCGGAGGCAGGGATGCCGGCCCCGGCCCTCGACGCGGCCCGGCAGCAGGTTTCCGCTGCGGCGGCCGATGTGGCGGCGATGCGCGATGCCGCGCGGCGGCTGACAGGATTGCTGGCGGCGGCGGAACGGGATTCGGCATCCAACCACGGCGCGGCGGCCCAGCGGGCCCGCGAGGTCGCCGAAACGGTTTCGGGCCTTGCCCGGCGGATGCATCTGACGGCCTTGAACGCCTCGCTGGAAGCCGTTCGGGCGGGGTCGGCCGGTGAGAATTTTGCCGCCCTTGCCGGCGAGCTGAATCAGGTCGCGCGCCAGATCGTGGCGGGTTCCGAGGATTTGCGGCGGCAACTGGCGGCCGAGGCCGGCACCGCCGCGGTTCCGAACGCCGCGCTGCACGATGCGGCGGCGGTGGCGGAACGCCATCTTGCGGAGATAACCGCGTTGGCGGCGCGGATCGAGTTCATGGAGCGGAGCCTGCCGGCCGATACCGCCGACTGACGGCGTCAGATCCGGAAAAAGCGCTGCGCCCGTTCCACGATCTCGCGGGTGTATGCGCGGATATGCGCCGCGCTGGCGCGGGCCCGTTCGGGGTCGCCGCTGTCGGCGGCAAGCAGAACGTCATTGGCCAGCCGGCGCTCGGCCATGCTGCGCGCCAGCTGTTCCAGGATTTCGGGGCGGGTGCGCAGGATCGGGTCGAGGCCCGGTTTGGATATTTCCAGCAGATCGCAATCGGTGACGGCGGCGACGGTCGCCGAACGCGGCTCGCCGGTCAGCAGCGACATCTCGCCGAAGAAATCGCCAGGCCCCAGCCGCGCCAGCTCCACCGCCGCCGGGCGGCCGTATTGGGCCGTGACGCGCACCACGCCGCGGGCGAGGATGAACAGCGAATTGCCGGTTTCCTTCTCCTGGACGATGGGTTCGCCGGCCAGGACCGCGCGGACCTTCACGGCGGGCATCAGGCGTTTGAACTCCTCGGCGGTGAGGGCGCGGAACACCGACACCTCGCGCAGCAGGTCGGCCGGTTCGGACTCGCGGACGGGCGGCCGTTCGCCCTGGAACAGATTGAGATCCTGGGTCATCGCGCTCGGCACGATGCCGGCGCGCAGAAGCTGGGCGCGGATACGCGTCAGCACGGCATCGCGCGCCGCCTCATGCCCGGCATGGCCGCTGTAGTGGACGCGGACGCGGTACTCGTACGGGTCGCTGCCGGCCTCGTGCAGCAGCACCGACGGGGCGGGGTCGGTCAGAACCTCGCGGCAGGTGGTGCAGGCATAGAGAACGAGCCGGCGGACAAGGTCCGGCGCCACCGTCGGCTCCAGCGACAGGGTGAGGGTATCGGTGTAGGGCGCATCGCCGCCATGCCGCAGATGGCGCATGGCGGCGGCGCGGGCGTTCGGCAGCACGAGGATGCCGTTATCGGGGGCGGCCAGCCGCGTGGTGCGCCAGTCGATGGCGATCACGCGTCCCTCGCTGCCGTCCTCGAACCGCAGCCAGTCGCCGACGGCGTAGGAGGGGGCCCGGCCAAAAGCCAGGGCGGCGGCCAGATCGGAGAGGGCGGGCCGGGCCAGCAATGCCAGCGCGGCCAGCAGGACGGCCAGGGCGATCAGCAGGCCGGAGGCCGCGATGCCATAGGCGAAGGAGAGGCCGCCGAGCAGGGCAACGATCATGACGACGATCGCCGTTGCCGACCGGGCGGCAGGTCCGGCGGGGCTTGCGAGCCGGTCCTGCCAGTAGAAGGCATCGAGGCCCCTGGACACGATCACCCCGCCCGCCAGCCACAGCAGCAATTGGGCCAGCCGGTCGATCTCTGCGGTCATCGGGTCGCCTGGAGCAAGCGACAGGCCGAACAGGGTCAGGGCCTTTGCCGCAAGGATCAGCAGCGGCAGCGCCACCAGCAGGGCGAGCCAGGACGGCTTGGCGCCGAACGGCGAATCCGCCACGCGCAGGGACGAAACCCATGCCGAGAGCAGCACAAGGAGAATCGCCGCCAAAACGAACAGTAGCCGCCACGGCCCGTGCACGGCCTCTTGCAACGCGTCGAGCATCCTCCCCCCGGCCCCCTGCCGACCCCTGGATTCGCCGTATTTAAGCACGCCGATCCCCGAATCGGCACCTGCTTTCTATCTTTTCAATAGCCTAGCGTGAGGCCGCCCGGCGTCCGCGGGTCCGAGATGCCGGCAAGGCCCGTCTCGTCGCGCTGGACGGCCTGGACGCTGCCGGCGGCCCGGCCGGGTTCCACCCGGTGCCCCATGCCTTGCAGCAGCCGGATCGTATCCGGGCTGATTCCGGTCTCTACGCTGAGGATGTCCGGCTGCCATTGGTGGTGGATGCGCGGGGCGTGGACCGCCGCGGCCAGGTTCATGCGGTAGTCCACGAGATTGAGGATCGTCTGCAGGACGATGGTGATGATGCGGCTGCCGCCGGGGCTGCCGACGGCCAGCACCGGCCGCCCGTCGCGCAGCAGGATGGTTGGCGTCATCGAACTGAGCGGGCGTTTGCCGGGTGCGACGGCATTGGCGTCGCCGCCCAGCAGGCCATAGGAATTGGGCGCCCCCGGCCGGGCGGCGAAGTCGTCCATCTCGTTGTTCAGCAGGATGCCGGTGCCGGCGGCCACGATGTGCGATCCGAAGCTGTGATTGAGGGTGTAGGTGTTGGCGACGGCGTTGCCCTGGGCGTCGATCACCGAGAAATGCGTCGTCTGGTCCCCTTCGAAGGATCGCGGATTTCCGGCGCGGACGCCGTTCGACGGGGTGGCGCGGAGGGGATCGACGGCCCGGCGCAGGGTCGCGGCATAGCGCTTCGAGATCAGGCCCTGCACGGGCACGGGATAGAAGGCCGGATCGCCCAGATGCGTCGCCCGGTCGGCATAGGCGCGGCGCATCGCCTCGGTCATCAGGTGAATCGACGCGGCGCTGTTATGGCCGAGCGCGGCGAGGTCGTATCCTTCGAGGATGTTGAGCATCTGAATCAGATGCACGCCGCCGGAACTGGGCGGGGGCATGGAGAGGATGTCGTAGCCGCGATAGCGCCCGCGGACCGGTTCGCGCTCCAGGACGCGATAGGCCGCGAGGTCGGCTTGCGTCATCGCGCTGTGATGGGACGCCATCTCGGCGGCGATCTTTTTCGCGATGTCGCCGCGATAGAAGGCATCGGGCCCCTCGGCCGCGATCCGGCGCAGCGAGGCGGCGAGGTCGGGCTGGCGCAGCGTCTCGCCGGGGGCATAGGCGCTGCCGTCCGGCTTGAAGAAGATGCGCATGCTCTCCGGCCAGCGGGCAAAGGACTCGCGATGCTCGGCGAGTCCGGCGGCCAGGTCTTCGCTCACCGGAAACCCGTCCTCGGCGAGGGCGATGGCCGGCGCCATGACGGCGGCGAGCGGCATGGTGCCGTAGCGGGCGAGGGCCAGGGCCAGACCCGCGACCGTACCGGGCACGCCGACCGAATCGTGGCTGTGGCGCAGCCGGTCTTCGTCCGCGGCGCCCGACGCGTCCAGATACATGTCGCGATGCACGGCGGCGGGGGCCACCTCGCGATAGTCGATGGCGAGCGTGCGGTTCTCCGCCGCCAGATGCACCAGCATGAAGCCGCCGCCGCCCAGGTTTCCCGCCCGCGGCAAGGTCACGGCCAGGGCGAAGCCCACGCCGACGGCGGCATCCACGGCATTGCCGCCCCGGCGCAGGATGTCCACGCCGATACGGGTCGCCAAGGCCTCCTGGCTGGCGACCATGCCCTGCTGCGCGCGGACCGGATGGACGATCTCGCGGTTTGAGAGGATCGGCTCCTGGGCCGCGGCGGGCAGGGCGAACGCAACGGCCAGTGCCAGCAGGACGGTCCGCAGCGCTCCGGCAGTGCTCACGCGTTGCTCCCTCGTTCCAGCGCGGCAGTACAGCGCGGCCGGGCGGGACGGTGCAAGTGCGCGGGATGACAAGGCGGCGGTGCTTTGCGAGGATCGCGGGCCGCACGGAGGAAAAGCCATGGCGAAACCGGGACTGATCCTCGCCATCGACCAGGGAACCACCAGCACGCGCGCGATCCTGTTCGACGCGGCTGGAAACCCGCGCGCGTCCGCGCAACGCGAACTGCCGCAGGTTTATCCCCGGCCCGGCTGGGTGGAGCACGATCTGGAAGAAATCTGGCTGGCGACGGTGGCCACCTGCCGCGCGGCGATGGCGAAGGCCGGCGTGTCCGCGACGGCGGTCGCCGGCATCGGCCTCACCAACCAGCGCGAGACGGTGGCGATCTGGGACCGGGCCACCGGCCGGCCCATCCACAACGCCATCGTCTGGCAGGACCGCCGGACCGCAGAAGCCTGTCAGCGGCTGCGTGCGGACGGGCATGAGCCGATGCTGGCCGAGCGCACGGGGCTGCTGCTCGATCCGTATTTTTCCGCCAGCAAGATCGCCTGGCTGCTCGACCATGTGCCGGGCGCGCGGGCGCGGGCAGAGGCCGGGGAACTGGCGGCCGGGACCATCGACAGTTTCCTGCTGTGGCGGCTGACCGGCGGGCGGCTGCACGCCACGGACGCGACCAATGCCTCGCGGACGGCGCTGTTCGGGATCGAGAGCCAGCGCTGGGAGGACGACCTGTTGCGGCTGTTCGGCGTGCCGGCGGCGCTGCTGCCGTCGGTGTTGGATACCGTTGCCGATTACGGCAAGACCGATCCCGCGCTGTTCGACGGCGCGATCCGCATTGCGGGGGTGGCTGGCGACCAGCAGGCGGTGGCGGTCGGACAGGCCTGCGTGACGCCGGGCGCCGTGAAGAGCACCTATGGCACCGGCTGCTTCGCCCTGATCAACACGGGCGAACGGGCGGTGCGCTCGCGCAATAAGCTGCTGACCACGGTCGCGTATCGGATCGGCGGACGCGTCAGCTACGCCGTCGAAGGCAGCATCTTCATCGCCGGCGCCGCGGTGCAATGGCTGCGCGACGGCATCCGGATCGTCGACAGCGCGGCGGCGACGGAGGACCTTGCCCGTCGGGCCAATCCCGACAGCGGCGTCTATCTGGTTCCCGCCTTCGCGGGATTGGGGGCACCCTATTGGGACAGCGACGCGCGCGGGGCGATGTTCGGGCTGACCCGCGACACCGGCGTGCCGGAACTCGCACGCGCGGTTCTCGAATCGGTCGCCTTTCAGACCCGCGACCTGTTCGAGGCGATGGCCGCCGACGGTACCGGGCGGCCGGTCGCGTTGCGCGTCGATGGCGGTCTCGCCGCGAATGGCTGGGCGATGCAGTTCCTGGCCGACATGCTGGAGCTGCCGGTCGAACGGCCGGCGGTGCTGGAGACGACGGCGCTGGGCGCGGCCTATCTGGCGGCGCTGGGGGTCGGACTGGTCGACGGGCTGGAGACGCTGGGCCGCACATGGAAGGCCGAGTCCCGGTTCGAGCCGGGGATGGCGCCGGCCGAGCGCGAACGCCGGTATGGCGGCTGGCGGGATGCCGTCCGCCGCACGCGGAGCGGAACATGATCTCCTTTCCGCCATTCCCGCGCGTGATCGGGCATCGCGGCGCGGCGGGGCACGCGCCGGAAAACACGCTGGCCGGATTCGCCAAGGCCGCGGCGCTGGGGGTGCGCTGGGTCGAGTTCGACGTGGTGCTGAGCGCGGACGGCGTGCCGGTGCTGTTCCACGACGACACGCTCGACCGGACGAGCGACGGCAGCGGCCCGGTCGGGCTTTACGATTTCGAGCATCTGCGCCGCCTCGATGCCGGGGCGTGGTTCGATCCCGCCTTTTCGGGCGAGCGCATTCCGACGCTGGACGAAGCCATCGCCGCCCTGGCGCAGTTGGGGCTGGGCGCCAATGTCGAGATCAAGCCCTCGCCCGGCCGCGAATCGGAGACGGGCACGGCCGTCGCGCAGCGAGTCGCACGGGATTGGCCCGCGCAGCTTCCGCCGCCCATCCTGTCCAGCTTCGCCGAAGCCTCGCTGGCGGCCGCACAGGACGCGGCACCGGACCTGCCGCGCGCCTTGCTGGTGGGTGCCTTGCCCGAGGATTGGCGCGCGCGGGCGGAGCGGCTGGGATGCGGCGCCATCCACGGCGCGCAGAACCGCCTGAGCGCGGCGGATTGCGCCGCGGTGCGCGCGGCGGGGTTCCGCCTGCTGTCCTACACGGTGAACGATACGGACACGGCGCGACGCCTGTTTGCCTGGGGTGTCGAGGCCGTGTTCAGCGATGTGCCGGACCGGATCGCCCCGGCCGTGCCCGGCGATACATGAAACTGTAACCGCGCCGCAACTCTGCGGACTCCGTCGCCGCGTAAGAGCTTTCCCAGGAACCCCTGGCGGAGGCGTCATGTCGGCTATCGAGATCAGCCAGCTCACCAAGACCTTTCGCAGCGGCCGAAAGGCTTTGGACGGGATCGATCTGGTCATCAGACCGGGCGAGATGGTGGCGCTGATCGGCGCGTCGGGCTCCGGGAAATCCACGCTGCTTCGCCATGTCGCGGGGCTGCTGACCGCCGATCGCCGGATCGATG
>JBFWNZ010000140.1:0-9439 GCA_050250795.1 Alphaproteobacteria bacterium
CGGCGACGCCACGCCGCGCGCATACTGCGTGAACAGCCCGGCCTTGCCGTCGAGATAGTTGCGCGGCCCGCTCAAGCCCGCGCGCGCCAGCAGCGCGGCCGTCACCGCGTTACGCGCGGCAAAGCCGGGGCCGATCCGCTTCGACAGCACATTGTCGAACAGCGACTGGTTGTTGCCGCAAAGCTGGGCATAGGCGATGGCCAGTGCGTTGCCGGTCTGGGCGGCGTCCAGCCCCCACACCTTGGCCGCCGCCGCCGCGCCGGCGATGCCGCCGAACATCGTCGTGGGATGCCAGCCCTGGCCCAGCGCGTCGTGGCAGGCAAGGCCCAGCCGGCAGAACACTTCCACCCCGACCGCCACCGCCAGCAGCAATTGGCGGCCCGGTACGCCGCCGGCCGCCTCGGCCGCCGCCAGCGCCGCCGGCAGCACGACGCAGAAGGCGTGGATGCGGGCCGGATCGTGCTGGTCGTCGAATTCCAGCGCATGCGCCGACGCGCCGTTCAGCAGCGCCGCGGTCGCCGGGCTGGCGCCGTGCCCCGCCAGCAGCACGCTGGCGGCGCCGTCGGTTTCCCAGCCGCCCATCGCCGCATGCAGCGCCGGCACCCCCGGCGCCTCGCGCGCGCCGCCGATGGCGCCCAGCGTGTCCAGGATGAACAGCGCCGTGCGCCGCCGCACAGGCTCCGTCAGCCCGTCCCACGTCAACGCCGCAAGCCCGTCGGCCAGTGCCCGTTCCCTGATCGCTTCGGCCATCGTCTTGACTCCCTATTGCGGCAGGTCGAGGCGGTAGAACCGCGTCGCCGTGCCCGCGAACAGCGCCGCCTTCTCCGCGGCGCTGGCCCCGGCCGCCAGCCGCTTGCAGGCGTTCCAGAAGGCAGCATAGCCATAGGAGCCCTTATCGACGGGGAAATTGCTCTCGAACATGCAGCGGTCGGCGCCGAATGCCTCGATGCAGGCATCGACATAAGGCTTCCAGGTCTCGGCCAGATGCGCCGATGACGGCGGCTCCGCCAGTTCGTGGAAGCCGAAGGCGTTGATCCGCATCCCCATGCCGCCGATCTTCACGCAGACATTCGGACAGCCCGCCAGCGTGCGGATGCCGGCCGACCAGTCGCGGAACACCTCGTCGCGCTTGCCGGCATAGGAGGCGATGCCGAGCGGCCCGCCGATATGGTCCAGCACGATGCGCGTCTCGGGAAAGGCGCGCGCGAGGTCGGTCAGCTCGCCCAGCTGCGGATGGTGCAGCCAGGCGTCGAAGGACAGGCCCAGCGGCGCCAGACAGGCGAAGGCCGCGCGGAAATCGTCGGCGCTCATCAAGCCCTGCCGGGGCATGTAGGTCGGATTCAGCACCGCCTTGTCGGCGTTCCAGGTGGTGATATGGCGCACGCCCCGGAACCGCCCGCCGCCGGCGCGGATATGCGCCTCCAGCACCGGCTTCACGGCGGCGCCCAGCGTCATGTCCGCCTGCCCCACGATGCCGGCGCAGACCCGGCGGTTGCCGTAATTGCCGCTCGCGCTCATCGCCGCCGCGCCGTTGGCGAACTCGGTCTCGCCGATGGGCTTCATCGCCTCCGGCCCGTCGGCGCGGTACATCGAATTCGCCTGCACGAACACGGTGCCGCGGATGTTGTGGCCGCTGTCCAGGTCCGCCAGCAGTTCGTCCAGCAGATAGCGCCAGCCGGGCTTGTCCCAGAGGTGGTGATGCGGGTCGACGATGGGCAGGTCCGGCTCCAGGATGTCCTCCTGCCAGCGCCCCAGCCAGTCCTCGCGGACGGCCAGATAGTGCTGGAAACCGGGCTTCTGCTCGCTGCTCATGCTGTTCTCCCTCCCTACATCACGCCCGGCAAATGGCCGCGCCGCCAGTAGGGCGAATAGTGGTTTGCAATGTCTATTGTTCCCGCGCCGGCCGCGAAGGCCGCCGGGTCCGGCGGCCAGGCGGGATCGGGCAGCCGGTGTTCGACCAGCGCCAGATACTCGCCCGCCGCCGCATTCTCGATCCGAAAGGCGCGCAGCTGCGCCGTCCCCGGCCGTTCCGCATAGCTGCGGTGCAGGCCGTCCAGCACCGCGCGCTCGTCCGCGGCGCCCCGGAAGCGCAGCATGGTGACACGCCCGCGTGTCGGCTGGGTGACGGTGGCGGCGGCGCCGGGCAGGATCTGCGTCGCCTCGACGCGAAGCTGGCCCTGCACGCGCGGCAGCACGCGCTTGGACCAGGGCGTGAAATTCTTTCCCGCCAGCTTCGTGTAGCCCTCGCTCTGCAGCACGGCCAGCGAATCCAGGTCGTAGAGCGCCATGTAACGCGGCCATCCGGACACGCAGACATAGCGCAGCGCCGAGCGGAAGCCCGGACAGGCCGCCCGCTCCGGCGTGTGCTCGGTGTCGTACCAGTCGTTGAATTCCTCTTCCGAGACCGCCTGCGGCTCCATCGTCACCAGCAGCAGCCCCAGCCCGCCTTCGCCCGCCATCGCGTTTCCCCATGTCTTCTGCTTTGGGGAAAGCCTGCGGCGGCGGGCGGCCCGGCGTCAACAGGAGTCGGCGTTACGCCCGCCGGCCGCCGAACACCATCAGCAGCCCGCCGCCGACCAGCGCCGCTGCGCCGGCGACGATGTAGGTCATGGTGTTGTCGGAATAGCTGCCGGTCAGCGCGTGGCCGACCTCCTCCACCGGCGCGTCCGTGGCGTTCAACCCGTTGAACAGCAGGATGGCGCCGACAACGACCAGCACGGCGCCGACGATGCGTTGGATCGACATGATCTACCCCCTTGTCCATCGGCCGCACCGGCGGCGCGGCCTGTCGCCGGATAGAACGGGGGCCGTACCGAAGCGGTTCCCGCCCCGTAACGAAACTTCGCTTTCGGGGCCGCGCGGTTTCATGGAACAGTTCCGGCGGCAGCAACGGGGGAACGCCATGACCGAAGCAACCGAAGCGGCGCCGGAGCGGCGCGGCAACGCAGGCGAAGTGTTCCGCGCCTTCCTTAAGCTGGGCTTCACCTCCTTCGGCGGGCCCATCGCGCATCTGGGCTATTTCCGAGACGAGTTGGTGGTGCGCCGGCGCTGGGTGGACGAGCAGGGCTATGCCGACCTCGTCGCGCTATGCCAGTTCCTGCCCGGCCCGGCATCCAGCCAGGTGGGCTTCGCTCTCGGTCTCCTGCGCGGCGGCCCGCTGGGCGCGCTCGCCGCCTGGGCGGCCTTCACCCTGCCCTCGGCCCTTGCTCTGGTGCTGTTCGCCTTCGGTGCGGATGCCATCGGCGGGCCGGTCGGTACCGGCATCGTCGCCGGCCTCAAGATCGTCGCCGTCGCCATCGTCGCACAGGCGGTATGGGGCATGGCGCGCAGCCTCTGCCCGGACCGCGAGCGTGCGGGCATCGCGCTCGCCGCCGTCCTTGTCGTCGTGTTCCTGGCGGGGTCCGCCGGGCAGGTGGCGGCCATCGCCATCGGTGGCCTCGCGGGCCTGTGGCTGTGCCGGGGCGGCGATGTACCGGTCGGCGGACATATCCGCTTTCCTGTCGCGAGGACGGCCGGCCTTGCAGCGCTCGTCCTGTTTCTCGCCCTGCTCACCGGCTTGCCGCTGCTCGCGGCGGCCGGATCGTCGCAGGCGCTGGCCGTCTTCGACGCCTTCTATCGGGCCGGTGCCCTGGTGTTCGGCGGCGGCCATGTGGTGCTGCCGCTGCTGGAGACGGAGACGGTGCGGTCCGGATGGGTCTCGGCCGACGCCTTCCTCGCCGGCTACGGCGCGGCCCAGGCCGTGCCGGGACCTCTGTTCACCTTTGCCGCCTATCTGGGCGCCGTGCTGGGGCCGGCACCGAACGGCATCGCCGGCGCCGCGCTGGCGCTGGTCGCGCTGTTCCTGCCGGGTCTGCTGCTGGTGGTCGGCGCCGTGCCGTTCTGGGACGATTTCCGAACCCGGCCGCAGGCGCAGGCGCTGATGCGCGGCGCCAACGCCGCCGTGGTCGGCATCCTCGGCGCTGCACTCTACGACCCTGTTTTCACCAGCGCCATCCACGGCTCCCGCGCCTTCGCGCTGGCGCTCGCCGGCTTCGTGCTCCTGACCGCCTTCAAGGCTGCGCCCTGGGCGGTCGTGCTGCTCTCGGCAGCGGGCGGCGTGCTACTCGGAATGGGAACGCCCTAAACCAGCCCGGCTGCCCGGTCGGCCGCCAGCGCCGCCGCCTCGCGCGCCGCCGCCGGGCCGTACCCGCCGCCGCCCGGCGTCTCCAGCACCAGTTCCTGGCCCGGCGCCAGCGTCAGCGGCTGCTTCGGATCGACCGGCCTTCCGTCCAGCAGCAGCCGCGCCGCCCGCCCGTCCGCCCCGCCCCGGAAGCCGCGCGGCGCCGACTCCGTGCGCTCCACCATGCAGGACACGGTCGCCGGGCTGCCCGAGCGCAGACGCAATGCCAGCCGCTGCCCCGCCCCGCCGCGGAACCGGCCGGCGCCGAACGATCCGGCAATCAATTCGCGCCGGGCCACCAGCAGCGGCGTCGACTGCTCCATCACCTCGACCGGCACATTCGCGACGTTGCTGGGAAAGGCGGTGGCGTCCAGGCCGTCCTTGCCGGCCCGTGCGCCCATGCCGCCGCTGCTGAAGAAGGTGAAGACATAGGGGCGCCCGCCGTCGTCGGCGCCGGACAGGGTGACGGCGCTCAGCACCGAACTGTCGGCCACCACCCGCTCGGGCAGCAACGGCGCCAGCGCGCCGAACACGGCGAAGGGAATGTACAGCCCCACCAGATGCCGCCCGCCCACCGGCGCCGGGTGGCGCGCATTCAGGATCGATGCCTCGGGTGCGTTGACCGAGACGGGGGCGAAGCTGCCGTCATTGTTTGGGGAGTCCGGTGCCAGCAGGCATTTCAGCGCGTATTGCGTGAAGGCTGTCGTAAAGTTCAGAACGCAGTTGATGCCCTTCGGTACCTGCGGCGAGGTGCCGTCGAAGGTCACGCCGATCCCGTCGCCCTCGACCGCCACCTGCACCGCGATCCGCAGCGGCCGGTCGAAGCCGTCCAGGGCGACGCTGTCGGTATAGACGCCGTCCGGCAGGGCCCGGATGGCGCGGCGCATCAGCAGCTCGGTGCGCCCCGCGATCGCGCGCGCCAGCGGCCGCAGATCGTCCAGCCCGTGCTCCGCCATCGTCTCCAACAGCCGCTTCGCCGCGGCCGCGTTGGCGGAGACCTGGGCCATCAGGTCGCCCAGGACCAGTTCGGGCGAGCGGACATTCTGCTCGATGATCGCGAACAGCGTCGCGTCGCGCCGGCCGCGCCGGAACAGCTTCATCGGCGGGATCTGCAGCCCCTCCTCGTAGACCTCGCCCGCCGCGGCCGAGAAGATGCGGCCGCCGATGTCGACCGTGTGGCAGTTGCTGGCGGCGAAGCCGACCAGGGTCCGGCCCCGGAACACCGGCGTCGCCACCGTGATGTCGTGCTTGTGCCCGGACACCAGCCAGGGGTCGTTGGTGATCAGCACGTCGCCCGGTTGCAGCGACCCCGCCGGAAAGGCGCGGCACAGATGCTTCATGCCGATGCCCAGGCTTCCCAAATGCCCCGGCGCGCCCTGCACCGACTGGGCCATCATCGTGCCGTCGGCGTCGAACAGGGCGGCCGACAGGTCCTCCATGTCGCCCAGCACGGCGGAAAACGCGCTGGCGACCATCGTCGCAGCCTGCTCGCTGGCGATGGCGACGAGGCGGTTCCAGCACACCTCCAGCGTCACCGGATCGAAGCCGTCCCGGATCGGATCGCTCATCCGCCCCTCTCCTGTTTCGGCAGGGTCAGCACCAGATTGCCATGCGCGTCGGCCTCCGCCGTGCCGCCCGGCCCCAGCACGGCGGTCGATTCCGCCTCCTCGACCAGGGCCGGCCCCGCGATCCGCGATCCCGGCGTCAGCGCGTCGCGACGGTATACGGCGACCGGTCGCGGCGCCTCCCAGCCGGCGAACAGCGCCGGACGATGCCCTATCGGCGCCGGCACCCCCGCCTGGATCGCGCCGCGCATGCGGCCCAGCCGCCGGATCGGCGGGCCCGCGGCCTCCAGCCGCCAGCACAGCGCCTCCACCGGATGTCCCTCATGGATGCGGCCATAGATGCGCCGGTACTGCGCCTCGAACGCACGGCGCAGCATTGCAGCGCCGTCCGCACCCGGCGGCCCGGCCGGCAGATCCACGGTCAATTCCTTGCGCTGGCCGCGATAGCGCATGTCGGCACGGCGACGCAGGCGGATCGCCGACGGACCCACCCCGGCATCGGCCAATGCCGCTGCGGCCTCCGCCTCCATCGCTGCGAACAGTTCCGCGACCGTGTCCGTGTCGAGCCGGTCCAGCGTCGCGATGAAGGTCCGTGCGAGGCGGTAGGAGCGCGGCGCCAGCAGCAGGCCCAGCGCCGAGCCCAGTCCGGCCGAAGGCGGCACGATCACGGTGCCGATCCGCAGCCGCTGCGCAACGCCCCAGGCATGCACCGGCCCGGCACCGCCGAAGGCGACCATCGCATGCGCCGCCGGATCGTGCCCGCGCTCCACCGCCTGAAGCCGCGAGGCATTGGCCATGTTCTCATTGACCACCGCATGGATGCCCAGCGCCGCCGCCTCCAGGCTGAGGCCGAGCGGCCCGGCCACCTGCGTCGCGATCGCCCGCCGCGCCGCCTCGGGGTCGAGCCGCATCCGCCCGCCCAGGAACGAGCCGGGGTCGAGATAGCCCAGCACCAGGTCGGCGTCGGTCACGGTCGGCAGCGTGCCGCCGCGGCCGTAACAGGCCGGGCCCGGATCGGCGCCGACGCTGTCCGGCCCGACCTTCAGCAGGCCGAGCGCGTCCACGCGCACGATGCTGCCGCCGCCGGCCCCGATCTCGATCAGGTCGACCACCGGCACCCGCAGGGTCAGGCCGCTGCCCTTTTTCATGCGGTACATGCGCGCGACCTCGAATTCGGTCGCGACGACGGGCTCGCCGTCATGGATCAGGCAACTCTTGGCGGTCGTGCCGCCCATGTCGAAGGAGAGCACCCGCTTGCGCCGGCCCTGCCGCGCCACCGCCGCCGCCGTCACGGCGCCTGCCGCCGGGCCGGATTCGCAGATGCGCACCGGCAGGCGGCGGACCACGTCGGGCGCCGCGATCCCGCCCTCCGACAGCATCACGAACAAGGGCGCGCGCAGCCCGGCCGCGCCCAGCCCCTCGGCAAAGCGCCGCAAGTAGCGCGCGACCGCCGGCTGGACATAGGCGTTGGCCGCCGTCGTGGTGGCGCGCTCGAACTCGCGCATCTCCGGCAGGATGTCCGAGGACAGGCTGACCGCGATGCCGTCCAGCCGTTCGGCCAGCGCGTCGCGCACCGCCCGCTCATGCGCCGGGTTCATATAGGCGTGCAGCAGACAGACGGCCACCGCCTCTGCCCCGCAGGCGCGGATCGCGTCGGCCGCCGCCGCCACGCTGTCCATGTCCAGCGCCTCGATCGCGCTGCCGTCGGCGGCGATGCGCTCGCGCAGTTCGAAGCGCTGCGACCGCGGAATCAGCGGCGCCGGCTTCTCGATCTGCACGTCGTAGATGTCGAACTTCTTCTCGCGCGCGATGTCCAGCGTGTCGCGGAACCCCTGGGTCGCCAGCAAGGCGGTGCTTGCGCCCTTGCGCTCGATCAGCGCGTTGGAGACCAGCGTCGTCGCGTGCAGCACGACGGCCACCGCCTCCGGCTCCGCGCCGGCCTCGGCCAGCACACCCCGCACGCCGTCCAGCGCGCCGCGCGCCGGATCGTCGGGGGTGCTCAAGCATTTGAAGCGTGCGCTGCGACCGGTGCGCGGCAGCGTCATCACCACATCGGTGAAGGTTCCGCCGATATCCAGCCCGATGATCCAGCCGTCCTGCATGCACCCTCCCCGCGGGGCGCCAGTGTTACCCGCGACCGGGTATCGCGGCAACCGGCGGGCGGCTAGGATCGCGCGTCCGCGTTCGGAGGAAAGGCGCCATGCCGCTGTCGGGAATCCGCGTCATCGACCTTACCCGCATCCTGGCGGGGCCCTTCTGCACGCAGATGCTCGCCGATATGGGCGCCGAGGTGATCAAGATCGAGAGCCCCGAGGGCGACCCGGTGCGCGTGCAGGGCGCGGTGGTGAACGGCTTCTCCTGGTATTTCGCGCAGTTCAACCGGAACAAGAAATCGATCGTCCTCGACCTGTACAGCGACGCCGGCAAGACGGCACTGGCCGACCTGATCCGGGGCGCCGACGTGCTGGTGGAGAATTTCCGGCCGGGCGTGCTGGCGCGCATGGGCTTCGACGCGGACCGGCTCAAGGCGCTGAACCCCGGCCTCGTGGTCGGCAGCGTCAACGGCTTCGGCTCCACCGGCCCCTATGTCGACCGCCCCTCCTTCGACTTCATCGCCCAGGCGATGAGCGGCTTCATGGCGACGACCGGCGAGCAGGACGGCGATCCGATGCGCGCCGGCCCGCCCATCGCCGACCAGATCGCCGGCCTCTACTGCGCCTTCGGCATCGTCTGCGCGCTGCGCGCCCGCGATGGGGCCGCCGCCGGCGCCGGCCAGCGGGTTGAGGCGGCGCTGTCCACCGGCCTCATCAGCATGATGGCCTATCTCTCCGCAGAGCGCTTCGCCACCGGGCGCGAGCCGGTGCGCACCGGCAACAACCATCCCATCGTCGCGCCCTACGGCCTGTTCCGCGCCGCCGACGGCCGCGTCGCCGTCGCCCCCTCGACCCAGGCGATGGTCGAGCGCTTCATGGCCTGCATCGGCCTGTCGCATCTGCTGGCGGACCCGCGTTTCGAGACCAATGCGCTGCGCATGGCCAACCGCCCGGCGCTGCTGGCAT
The DNA here is from genome assembly GCA_050250795.1 of Alphaproteobacteria bacterium. GTDB lineage: Bacteria > Pseudomonadota > Alphaproteobacteria > UBA8366 > UBA8366 > JBFWNZ01. The sequence goes on from JBFWNZ010000140.1 coordinate 8,784, forward strand.
TGATCGACGACCGCATGCAGCGGATGCCGGTGGACCACTGGATCGCGGCCGTCAACGCCGCCGGCTGCCCCTGCGGCCGGGTGATGGATCTGGGCGAGGTGTTCTCCGACCCCCAGGTGCTGGCGCAGCAGATGGTGATCGACTACGACCAGCCCGGCCGCGGCCCGGCCCGCATCATGGGCTTCCCGGTGAAGCTGTCGGAAACCCCGGCCCGCCTGCACCGTCCGCCGCCGGAACTGGGCCAGCACACCGACGCGGTGCTGGCCGATCTCGGCTACGACGCCGCCCGGATCGCGGCGGCGCGGGGCGAAGGATAGGCGGGCGTTCTCCGAGGGTCTCACCCCGGGGACCTTGCACCGATGGCGCGACCGGCCCCGACAGATGGCCGGGTCAAGCCCGGCCATGACGGTCTTCAAATAATATCAAATAGTTACGTCATGCGCGGACTTGATCCGCGCATCTCTGCGGCCTGCCGTCACCCGCTGCCGGGCAGGCTCGACCGGCTCGGCTCCGGTTCCTTGGGAATGATCGAAATGCCGCCGCTCACCTCCAGCACCGCGTATTTGATCTGGTCCAGCCGCTCCAGCCCGCGGGTGAACCGCGCCGCCTCCAGCACGTCCTCCACGCCGATGCGGGCGCGCGCCATCCGGTGCTTC
>JBFWNZ010000141.1:0-9237 GCA_050250795.1 Alphaproteobacteria bacterium
CCGAATTGCGGCCCGCCGTGGACAGTTCCGACGACCGCGCCGTCATCGCCTATCTCACCGATGGCAGCATCGGCGACGCGCTGAAGCTGATCGATGCCGGCGGACTCGAACTGTATCGCGAATGCATCGCCCTTCTGCAGGGGCTGGGGCAACGCGATATCGGCCGAATGCAGGCCCTGGCCGAACGGGTGGGGCGCAGCGGGCGCGACGAGGAATTCGAGACCCTCGCGCGGCTTCTCGACCGTATTCTGGCGGTCGCGATCCGGCATGGCGCCACCGCCGGGCACGGAACGGCCGCTCCGCGGGAGGTCGAAGCTCTCGCCGGCCGGATGCACGCGGCGGCGAGCCTTGATCGATGGGTGACGGTGTGGGACAACGTGACCCGCCTCATGCGGCAGGCAACCAGTGCCAGCCTGGATCGCCGCCAGGTCGTCGTCACCGCCTTCCTGACCCTGGATGCGGTGGCGGGCGGCAGCGGACGCCGAAGGCCGGCATAAGGCAGGCCATCCAACCTCCCAAGGAAGACGCAGGACGATGACCGGCGCCGGGCACTACTATGTGACAACCCCGATCTATTACGTGAACGACGTGCCGCATATCGGGCACGCCTACACGACGCTCGCCTGCGACGTCCTGGCCCGATTCATGCGGCTGGACGGCTGCAATGTGCGCTTCCTCACCGGCACGGACGAGCACGGGCAGAAGGTGGAGAAGGCGGCGGCCGCCGCCGGCATGGACCCGCAGGCCTTCACCGACCGTATGTCGCAGAACTTCCGGTCGCTCTGCTCGGTGATGAATTTCAGCAACGACGACTTCATCCGAACCACCGAAGCCCGACACATCGCGTCGACCCAGGCGATCTGGAAGGCGATCGCCGAGGCCGGGCATATCTATCTCGGCGCCTATGAAGGCTGGTACGCCGTGCGCGACGAGGCCTTCTATGCCGAATCCGAGCTGGTGGACGGTCCCGACGGGCGAAAGCTCGCACCCACCGGGGCCGAGGTCGAATGGGTGAAGGAACCCAGCTATTTCTTCCGTCTGTCCGCCTGGCAGGACCGGTTGCTGGATTTCTACGCGCAGAACCCGGATTTCATCGCGCCCGAAAGCCGGCGCAACGAGGTGAGCAGCTTCGTTCGCGGCGGCCTGCGCGACCTGTCCATCTCGCGCACGACCTTCAAATGGGGCGTGCCGGTGCCGGGCGACCCGCAGCACATCATGTATGTCTGGCTCGACGCGCTGACGAACTACGTCACCGCCGTCGGATATCCGGACACCGACGATCCGGCGTTCCGGACCTTCTGGCCGGCGGACCTGCACATGGTCGGCAAGGACATCCTGCGCTTCCATGCCGTCTACTGGCCGGCCTTCCTGATGGCCGCCGGGCTGGAGCCGCCGCGCCGCGTCTTCGCCCATGGCTGGTGGACGAACGAAGGGCAGAAGATCTCGAAATCGCTGGGCAACGCGATCGACCCGCTGACCCTGGTCGACCGATACGGACTCGACCCCGTGCGATACTTCCTGCTGCGCGAGGTGCCGTTCGGCAATGACGGCGACTTCTCCCGCAAGGCGATGGTCCAGCGCCTGAACAGCGACCTCGCCAACAGCCTCGGCAATCTCGGACAGCGCGTCCTGTCGATGATCGGCAAGAACTGCGAGGGCAGGGTGCCCGCCGCCGGACCGGCGACGGCCGAGGACAAGGCATTGCTGGACGGTGCGGCGGCGCTTCTACCGGCGGTCCGCGCGGCCATCCGCAGCCAGTCCTTCCATTCTGCCCTGATCGCGATCTGGGACATCGTCGGCGAGGCCAACCGCTATGTCGACAGCCAGGCTCCCTGGGCGCTGCGCAAGACGGATCGCGCCCGGATGGATGCGGTTCTGTATGTTCTGGCGGAGACGATCCGCCGCCTTGGCTTCATCATCCAGCCCTTCATGCCGGAATCCGCGTCCAGGCTTTTGGACCAGCTGGCGATTCCCGGAGATTCCCGCAATTTCAGCGCGTTCGAGAAGGCCCTGGCCGCCGGTACGGCACTGCCGGCGCCGCAGCCGGTGTTTCCCCGCTTTGCGGACGACGCCGAGGCCTGAGGCACATGCTGGTCGACAGCCATTGCCACCTCGACTATCTGGAGCGCGACGGCGACCTCGACGCGGCGATCGAGCGTGCGCGTGCCGCCGGCGTGCGAACCATGCTGACCATCGGCACGCGGGTCAGCACCTTTCCCGAGATTCTGGCCATCGCGGAACGATACGACGATGTGTGGTGCAGCGTCGGCGTCCATCCGCATGAGGCCGAAGGGGAAGGGGACACCGCGGCCGCCCAGCTTGTGGAACTGGCGCGTCATCCGAAAGTCATCGGAATCGGCGAGACGGGGCTGGACTACTACTACGACAACAGCCCGCGCGAGGCGCAGCAGCGCAGTTTCCGCAGCCATATCGCGGCCGCGCGCGAAACGGGGCTGCCGCTGATCGTCCACAGCCGCGACGCCGATGACGACACAATCGGAATCCTTCGGGACGAACATCGGCAGGGCGCGTTTCCGGGCGTCATTCACTGCTTCAGCAGTACCCGGGAACTCGCTGAAAACGCCGTGGATCTGGGCCTTTACGTGTCTCTGGCCGGCATTCTGACCTTCAAGAACGCACAGGACATCCGGGACACCGTGCGCGGCCTGCCGGCGGACCGACTGCTGGTCGAGACGGATGCCCCGTATCTGGCGCCGATCCCGCATCGGGGAAAACGCAACGAACCGGCCTTCGTCGCGCACACCGCGCGACTGCTGGGCGAACTGACGGGCCTGGGCGCCGAAGGCGTCGCGGAGACCACGACGCGGAACTTCTTCCGGCTGTTTTCGCGCGCAACCGCGCCGCAGGACGCATGAGGCTCACCGTCCTCGGTTGCGGGGCCTCCGGCGGCGTGCCGGTGCCGGGCCTCGGCTGGGGGGATTGCGATCCGGCCGAACCGCGCAACCGCCGGCGCCGGGCCTCGCTGCTGGTCGAGGATGACGCGCGGCGCGTGCTGATCGACGCGTCGCCGGATTGCCGCGACCAGCTTCTCGATGCCGGCATCGACCGTCTCGACGCGGTCGTCTTCACCCATGCCCATGCCGACCACTGCCACGGCATCGACGATCTACGCTGGATCAACATGGCGATGGGCGCCGACATCCCGATCCACGCGGATGCGCGCACCCTCGACGAGTTCCGCGCGCGCTTCGCTTATGTCTTCGAGCCACTCGATAGCCGCCAGGCCCAGCGCTATTACTACAAGCCCGTCCTCCTGCCGCACGCCATCGACGGCCCGTTCGCCGCCGGCGGCATTCCGATTCTGCCGTTCGAGCAGGATCACGGCTTCTCCACGACGCTCGGCTTCCGGATGGGGCAGGCGGCCTATTCCACGGATGTCGTCGCGCTGGACGATGCGGCCTTCGATCTGCTGCAAGGCATCGATGTCTGGATCGTCGACTGCATGCGGCCGATGCCGCATTCGACCCACAGCCATCTGGAGCAGACCTTGCGCTGGATCGAGCGTGTCCGGCCGCAACGTGCATTCCTCACGCATATGAACGAGAGGATGGACTATGCCACGCTGCGCAGCATTCTGCCGGCGCATGTCGAGCCGGCCTATGACGGACTGATTATCGAGGTCTGAACTGATTATCGAGGTCTGAACTGATTATCGAGGTCTGAACTGATTATCGAGGTCTGAACGGCCATATAAACAATTGGTAAACATAATAGCATATAAATTTTCCATAATATATATTATGCGAATAATGTGGCTGTAAAAGAAGACGCCAGGATATCTTCCCGGCGCCTTCCCCAACGGGTCCGATGACTACGGCAGAACCGCCGCTTCGCCCATCAACGACCGGCGGAACCGGTCCTTGAGGAAACTGCCGCTGCTCGACGGCAGGACGAATTTCAGCTTCTCGTAAGCGATCTTCACAACGCTGACCGACGGGCCGCGCCCTTCGAGGATGCGCTTCTTGAGATCGGGAAGATCCTTGTCCGTCCGGACGGTGGCCGTGGTCGGAACGCCGGCCGCCGCCGCGATGCCGGCGATATCCGTGCAGCCCGAGGTATGCGTGTTCTGCCCCCCGGTCTCGCCGAAGCGTCCGTTGTCCAGAACCACGATGGAAAGATTGTCGACGGGCTGATTCGCAATGGTGGCGAACGCCCCCATCCCCATCAGCATCTCGCCGTCGCCGGTCAGCACCAGCACGCGCTTGTCCGGCTGGCCGCAGGCAATGCCGTAACCGATCATCGCCGCGCCGCCCATGGCGCCCCAGACATAGAAGTTCCGGTCGTTGTCGCCGACGCTGGCCAGATCCCAGCAGGGCGAACCCAGGCCCGAAACCACCAGCAGGTTCTCCGGGCGGCCGTCGAGCAGGAACTTCACCACCTCGCGCCGCTTCAATGCTTCGCTCATCGTGCCAACTCCCGGAAATCCTTCGCGCCCAGGACCTGCTGCGAGATCAGGACCGCGACCATCTGCTGCGAATCGAAGGCCAACCGCAGCGCGTTGTCCACCGCACCCGGAATCTCCTCGGCGCGGTCGACGCGGTGCACGATCATGCCCATCGCCTCCAGGCATTTCGGCGTGCCCTGGCCCATGGGAACCTGCCACGGGTTGAACTCGCCCCACTCACCGCGCATCGTCACCAGCATCACCAGCGGGATGCTGCAGGTGTTCGGCATGGCGAGCGCATTGATGGTGTTGCCCACGCCGCTGCTCTGCAGCAGCAGCACGCCCTTCAGGCCGCCCAGCCAAGCCCCGCTCAGCATGTGGACGCCCTCTTCCTCGGTCGTGAGCGTCACGACCTTCACATCGTTATCCGCCTCGCACATGCGGATGAGCTTGGCATGCCCCGCATCGGGCACATGCCCGACCAGCGTTATGCCACGGCGGCGCAGGGCGGCATGTACCGCCTCCGGCCAATCCACTGTCGGCGCGTCGTTCATCGTCCGGTTCCGTTTCCTCGGGTGCCGGGAGACGGCGTCTGCGCCTCCCTATTGATAGATGTCCCTGTCCCGCTCGAACGCCTCGCGGAACAGCGCGAGGAGATGACGCGCCTCGTCGTTGTGAGCGGCGTACTGCGTCAATCCCTTCGCCACGAAGGATGCGAAGCTTACCGCCTCCCCCTTCCCGCGCAAGTTGTTTCCTGCCGCGATCTCACCCAAATCGTCATGCACGAGCCGGCGCACCATCACGTTCAGCTGCGTCTTCACATAGCGGTTCTTGAGCCGCCACCGCCGCTGTGCCTGTGCGTTTGCCATGCTAGGGTCGGCCCTGCCGGTCGCCGAGGATTATCTACTAGTAGATAATTGCAGAACATCCCCGGCCCTGCAACGCCGATTGCCCGTTTCCTGAACGAGTCGCCGCATGACCGCAAACCTCCACCGACTGCTCGAGATCATGGCCCGCCTGCGCGATCCCGAGACCGGCTGCCCCTGGGATGTGGAGCAGTCCTTCGCGACCATCGCGCCCTACACCATCGAAGAAGCCTATGAGGTTGCGGACGCCATCGAACGCGGGGACGTGCCCGCATTGCGCGACGAGCTTGGCGACCTGCTGTTCCAGGTCGTGTTCCATGCCCGCATGGCCGAGGAGCAAGGCCATTTCGCCTTCGACGACGTGGCCGGCGGAATTTCGGACAAGATGCTGCGGCGTCATCCGCATGTGTTCGGCACGGCCGAAGCCCGCACCGCCGGCATGCAGCGCGGCGCCTGGGAGGAGCAGAAGGCCGAGGAGCGGGCTGCCGCCGCGCCGAACGCAGCCGGAAGCAGCGCGCTGGACGGCGTCGCGCTGGCCCTTCCCGCCCTCATGCGCGCGGAAAAGCTGGCACGGCGCGCCGCAAGGGTCGGCTTCGACTGGCCGACGACCGAAGCCGTGTTCGAAAAACTCGAAGAAGAACTGGGCGAGTTACGGCAGGCCGTGACGGAACAGGAAGGCGCGGCCCGCATCGCCGAGGAGATGGGCGACCTGCTGTTTGCCGTGGCCAATCTCTCCCGGCATCTGGGCGTGGATTCCGAGGTTGCGCTGCGTGCAGCGAACGCCAAGTTCGAGCGCCGCTTCCGGCATATCGAGCGCGCGCTGGCCGCCGAAGGCCGCGTACCGGCCGACGCAACCCTGGCCGAGATGGAAGCGCACTGGGTCGCCGCGAAACGCCAGGAAAAGGGCGAAGCCTAGCCTCGCCCTCTCCCGCTTTCCGCTCAGTCGTTCGCCAGCAGGTGAATCAGGCTGGAGGTGTCCCAGCGGTTGCCGCCGCGCGCCTGCACCGTCGCATAGAACTGGTCGATCAGGGCCGTGGCGGGAAGCCGCGCACCGTTCACCTTGGCTTCGGAAAAGCAGATGCCCAGGTCCTTGCGCATCCAGTCCACCGCAAAGCCGAACTCGAACTCGCCCTTGCACATGGTCGAGGCCCGATTCTCCATCTGCCAGGAACCGGCCGCGCCCTTCGAGATCGTGTCGATCACCTTCTGCATGTCCAGACCGGCCTTGAGACCGAAATTCACGCCCTCGGACAGCCCCTGCACCAAACCCGCGATGCAGATCTGATTCACCATCTTGGTCAATTGCCCGCTGCCGGCCGGACCGATCAGCGTCACCTGACGGGCGTAGCTTTGGGCGACCGGCGCCGCGGCGTCGAAATCCGCCTGATCGCCGCCGCACATCACCGTCAGCACGCCGTTCTCGGCCCCCGCCTGCCCACCAGAGACCGGCGCATCGACAAAGCCCAGCCCCTTGGCCTTTGCCGCGGCATACAGCTCGCGCGCGAGAATGGCCGACGCCGTGGTGTTGTCGATATGGATAGCCCCCTTCTGCATGCCGGCATAGATGCCGTCGGAGCCGAGCACAACGCTGCGGACATCGTCATCGTTGCCCACGCAGGTGAAGACGAAATCGGCACCGGCCGCGGCCTCGCGCGGCGTCGGGGCCAGCTTGCCGCCATGCTGGGCGACCCATTTCTCGGCCTTCGCGGTGTTGCGGTTGTAAACCGTCACCTCATGGCCGCCCTTGTTCCGCAAGTGGCCCGCCATCGGATAACCCATGACACCGAGGCCGATGAATGCCGTCTTCGCCATAGCGTGAAGTCTCCCTGAAGGTTTGTTCGGTTCGCCGCGCGGATTCGGGCGGCATCTTAGCGGCGCTGCCGGCCGCCCTCAATCGAGCGCAGGCCGCGTCAATCCTCGGGGCGCGACAGACGGTCGAGGATCGCGTGCCAGGAGTCCGGGTCCGGCGCGCTCAGCAGCGCTTCCACCCGGTCGCCCGGCCTATAGGTCACGCCGTCGGCACGCGCGGTATGGCCGCCCGCCTCGCGATGCAGCAGCACGCCCGGCGCATGATCCCAGCTCCACAGGCGCCGGTAGAGCGAGAAATGCTTGTTCCCCTTGGCCATATCCGAGAAATCGTGACCGGCGCAGCGATGCGTCACCAGCGTCCCGAATGCGTCCAGCCGCGACCGCAGCCGGTCGCGCAGATCGTCGCCGAGTGCCCGGGCGTTGACCGACCCCACCATCTCCGCCAGCGGCACGGCCGATGCGGCCTGCAGGCGCGTTCCGTCGGCCCAGGCGCCGCTTCCCTCCTCCGCAACCCGCATTTCCGACGCCACAGGGTCGAGTATCCAGGCCGCCACCGTCCGCCCATGGCGCACGAAAGCGACCTGCACGACGAAGGGCGTCTTGCCGGCGGCGAAATTCGCCGTCCCATCCACGGGGTCGACGAGCCAGAAGGCGTCCTCGCCCAACAGCAGATCGTGCAGCGTCGCATCGGCATGGGCAGCCTCTTCGCCCACGAAACCCGCTTCCGGCTCGATGTCCTTGAGAATGCGCTGCAAACGGCGCTCGGCCTCGATATCGGCGACGGTCACGACATCGCCGGGCCGCTTCTCCATCACCTCGCCTGCCGCCAGCCGCTGGAAGCGCGGCAGGATGTCGAGTTCGGCCGCTTCCCGCAGCGCGGCCGATACCCTCTCCATATCCATGCGTATCGCTTTCGCTGAACCGAAAAAGAAAAGGGGCCGCACCTCGATGCGGCCCCCGATACTAACGGAATGAAGCGGCCGGCTAGAAGCCCATGCCGCCCATGCCGCCCATTCCACCCATGCCGCCCATATCGTGGCCGTGCGAGTGGTCATGACCCGCATGCGCACCCTTCGGCTCCGGCTTCTCGGCGATCATCGCCTCGGTCGTGATCAGCAGGGCCGAAACGGAGGCCGCGCCCTGCAGCGCGGACCGGACGACCTTGGTCGGGTCTATGATGCCCGACTTGATCATGTCGACATATTCGCCGCTCTGGGCGTCGTAACCGAGGTTCTCGTCCTTGGCTTCCAGCAGCTTGCCGACCACGACGGCGCCATCCGCGCCGGCGTTCTCGACGATCTGCTTGGCCGGCCACTGGACCGCGCGGCGGACGATATCGATGCCCACGCGCTGGTCGTCGTTATCGGCCTTCACCTTCTCCAGCGCCTTGATGGCCCGCAGCAGGGCCACGCCGCCGCCCGGAACGATGCCTTCCTCGACCGCGGCGCGGGTCGCATGCATCGCGTCGTCGACGCGATCCTTGCGCTCCTTCACCTCGATCTCGGTCGCACCGCCGACGCGGATCACGGCAACGCCGCCCGCCAGCTTCGCCAGACGCTCCTGCAGCTTCTCGCGGTCGTAGTCCGAGGTCGTCTCCTCGATCTGCGCCCGGATCTGCGAGCAGCGGCCCTCGATGTCCGACTTCTTGCCGGCGCCGTCCACGATCGTCGTGTTGTCCTTGTCGATCGAGACCTTCTTGGCCTTGCCCAGCATGTCGAGCGTCACGCTCTCCAGCTTGATGCCCAAATCCTGGCTGATCACCTGGCCCTTGGTCAGCACGGCGATGTCCTGCAGCATGGCCTTGCGACGGTCGCCGAAGCCCGGCGCCTTCACCGCCGCGACCTTCAGGCCGCCGCGCAGCTTGTTGACCACCAGGGTCGCCAGCGCCTCGCCCTCGACGTCCTCGGCCAGGATCAGCAGCGGACGGCCCGACTGCACCACCGCCTCCAGCACCGGCAGCATCGGCTGCAGGCTGGACAGCTTGGACTCGTGGATCAGGATGTAGGGGTTATCCAGCTCCACCAGCATCTTCTCGGCGTTGGTGATGAAGTAGGGGCTGAGATAGCCGCGGTCGAACTGCATGCCCTCGACCACGTCCAGCTCGGTGTCGAGGCCCTTCGCCTCCTCCACCGTGATCACGCCCTCATTGCCGACCTT
>JBFWNZ010000142.1:0-9220 GCA_050250795.1 Alphaproteobacteria bacterium
ACCCGTCCCATGCGCTGACCTTCAAGCAGGAGAAGGACACCGAGTTCCGCGACACGGCGGTCACGCTGCTGCTCGATAATTCCGGTTCCATGCGCGGCCGGCCGATCACCATCGCCGCGATGAGCGCCGACATCCTGGCGCGGACGCTGGAACGCTGCGGCGTGAAGGTGGAGATTCTGGGCTTCACGACCCGCGCCTGGAAGGGCGGCCAGTCGCGCGAGCAGTGGATCGCCGACGGCAAGCCGGCCAATCCGGGCCGGCTGAACGACCTGCGTCATATCGTGTACAAGGCGGCGGACGCCCCTTGGCGGCGTGCGCGCAAGAATCTCGGCCTGATGCTGCGCGAGGGTCTGCTGAAGGAGAATATCGACGGCGAGGCCCTGATCTGGGCGCACGATCGGCTGATGGCCCGCCATGAGGAGCGCCGCATCCTGATGGTGATCTCGGACGGTGCGCCGGTCGACGATTCGACCCTGTCGGTGAACCCGGGCAACTATCTGGAACGGCATCTGCGCGACGTCATCGAGTATATCGAGACGCGCTCATCGGTCGAACTGGTGGCCATCGGCATCGGGCACGACGTCACCCGTTACTATCGCCGGGCCGTCACCATCGTCGATGTCGAGCAGCTTGGCGGCACGATGATGGAGCAGCTGGCCGACCTTTTCGACGAGAAGGCGGGTAAGTCCGCGGGCCGGGTTCCGGGCGAGCCGCGCCGCCGCCGGCGCGCCTGAGCGTCTAGGCGCGGGCGCGCGCCCTCCGCCAGCGCCGGCGGGGGATGAGCGCCATGAGCATCGAGAACAGCAGCGATCCGCACAGGAATCCGACCAGCGCATAGACGCCGCCGGCAAGCGTGAGCGGCAGGGCGGGGGCATAGACCGCCGCGGTCGCCTGCGCATCCTCCCAGTAGAAATTCTCCGCAAAGGCGAAGGGCTGAAAGGCCGGGGCCGATTCGCGCAACGCATGTACCGCGGCGGCCAGCCTCACCTGGCGGCCCAGCAGGGCGACCATCGCCTGTCCCTCGCCGCGCACGATCCGGTCGGAGTTCTCGGAAAAGGCCCGGACATAGTCGAAGCGGTCCAGGCCGGCCGCCGCCGCGCGCGCATCCAGGGCCGTTACCTGGGCCGAAACTTCGTCCGCCCGGCCCGACAGGCGCTGAAGATACTGCTGATAGAATTCGGGGAACTGCGACAGGGCCGCGGCACCGGCCAGGGCGAACAGCAGCAGGAAGGTGGTGCGGATCGGTCCGATGTCGCCCTCCGGGTCTACTTGGTGCCGAACAGCCGGTCGCCCGCATCGCCCAGCCCGGGCAGGATGTAGGCGTTCGCATCCAGCTTTTCGTCCAGCGACGCCGTATAGACATGGACATCGGGATGCGCTTCGGAAAGCTTGCGCATACCTTCCGGCGCCGCCACCAGGGCCATGAATCGGATATTCTGGTCCGAAACGCCGTGCTGGTTCAGCAGGTCGATGGCGCGGATCGCCGAATTGCCGGTCGCCAGCATCGGATCGACCAGGATAAACAGCCGCCCCGCCTGTTCCGGCAGCTTCACGTAATACTGGACCGGTTGCTTGCTGTCGGGATCGCGGAACAGGCCGATATGGCCCTCGCGGGCGGACGGCATCAGTTCGTACAGCCCCGCCGCCATGCCCAGCCCGGCGCGCAGGATCGACACGATGACCGGCTTGCGCCCGGCCAGGACGGGGGCCTGCATCGGCGCCAGCGGCGTCTCGATCCGCTCCGTCGCCAAGGGCAGCTGGCGCGTGATCTCATAGCCCATCAGCAGCGCCACTTCCTTGAGGAGTTGGCGGAACAGGCCGGTCGGCGTGTCCGCCCGCCGCATCAGGGTCAGCTTGTGCTGGATCAGCGGGTGGTCGACGATGAAAAGATTGGGATAGTTCTTGTGCTTCTGCATCGGGCGGCCCGCGCATCCTTCTCTGGGTTGCGGGGCATCCTATCGCCGCGGCCGGAAGGCGCCAAGCGCGGTCAGGCGGCCTGCCGCCAGTGGCGCCGCGCCTCGGCCAGCCGCCCTTCGGCCAGGGCTCCGCGCACCTCGGCCATCAGCCGCACCATGAACGCCACGTTGTGCAGGCTGACCAGCATGAGGCCCAGGATTTCATTGGCCTTGAACAGGTGGTGAATATAGGCGCGGCTGAAGCGCGCGCAGGTCGGGCAGCCGCAGTCGGGCTCCAGCGGTTCCGGATCGTCGCGGAAGCGCGCATTGCGCATGTTCAGTCTTCCGTTGTCCGGCCGGCGGGCCAGCGCCCAGCCATGCCGGGCGATTCGCGTCGGCGTCACGCAGTCGAATGTGTCGATGCCCAGCGCCACGCCGTTCCAGATGTCTTCGGCCCCGCCGATTCCCAGAAGATGGACGGGCCGCTCGCGCGACAGATGCTTGGCGCCGTAATCCACCACATCGAACATCTGTTCGGCATGCGCGCCGAGGCAGCCGCCGACCGCGTGGCCGAAGAAGGGGCGCGAATTCATGAATTCCGCGCTCTCGCGCCGCAGGTCCTCGTAGATGCCGCCCTGGATCACGCCATACAGCGCCTGGCGCCCGTCATGATGCCGCTCGAACGCGGCCAGGCTGCGGTCGGCCCAGCGATGCGTCATCTGCATCGAGTTGGCGGTGTAGTCGCGGTCGACATGGAAGGGCGTGCATTCGTCCAGCACCACGACCAGATCCGGGCCGAGCTGGCGCTGGATGGCGATCGAGGATTCCGGCGTCAGCCGGTGGATGCTGCCGTCGCGCGGCGAGCGGAACACCGCGCCGTCGTCGTCCAGCCGACGCAGCAGCGGTGCCGGACGCGATGCCGGATCGCCGCGATTGCCCTTGATCTCCTCCGACACCGATCCATGGCCCAGGCTGAAGATCTGGAAGCCGCCGCTGTCGGTCAGCATCGGCCCGTCCCAGCCCATGAAGCGGTGCAGGCCGCCCATTTTCTCGACCAGATCGGCGCCCGGCTGGAGCATCAGGTGATAGGTGTTCGCCAGCACGATATCGACGCCGACGGCGCGCAGCTGCGCCGGGTCCACGCCCTTGACCGTCGCCTTGGTGCCGCAGAATACGAAGGCCGGCGTCTCGATGCTGCCATGCGGCGTCGTCAGCCTTCCAAGCCGGGCACGGCTGTCCGGATCGCGCGCCAAAACCTCGAAGCCGAAGCCGGGATAATCGGTCATGGTCGCGGCTCAGGCCGGTACCGTCTCGGGCTCCGCACTGGCGCGCGGGCGCCAGCGCAGGGCGAGATAGACAAAGGGGGTGTCGACCGCCGCCACGGCCACCCGCAGCCAATAGGTACCGAGGATGTAGGTGAAGATCACCGCATCCCAGGCCAGCGGCTCGGCGGCGAAAATCACGAAGGCGAGGCTGTTGAACACGATGTTGTCGATCAGCGCCGAAATCATCGTCGAGGCGTTGTTGCGCAGCCAGATCAGCCTGCCGCCGGTCAGCCGGCGTAGCAGTTCGTAAAGCCAAACGTCATGATACTGGCTCAGCAGATAGGCGATCGTGCTGGCCGCGAACAGGGCCGGCGCCGGCGTGAACAGCGCTTCCATATGGCCGTGGATCGGCAACGCCCAGGCATAACCTTCGCCCGCCTGCTCGGGCGTCAGCGGCGCGAAGCCCAATGCGAGCAGGATCATCAGCGTGAAGAACAGATAGCCGGCGAAGCCGAGCAGCACGGCCTTGCGCGCCGCTGCGGGGCCGTAGCGTTCGGCCAGGATGTCGGTGCACAGATAGGTCGAGGCGAACAGGATCGTGCCGAGGCCGACCGGATCCGGATAGACCGAGAAGCTGACGACCTTGAGAACCTGGATGTTGGCGCCGATGACCGCGACGACGACATAGACGAACAGCCCCGCCGCGCCGAACAGCCGGTGCAGGATGACGACGCTGCAAAAGCAGGCGGCCAGCGTCGCAAGCCACAGCAACTCCGGCGGCAGCGCGTTCATCCATTGGATCAGCGCCGCGGGCGACAGGCTCATGACGGAACGCTTTCTGGTTGCCGGGCCCCTATGCCGGGGTCCGGCGGGCGGTCAGGCGCGCTTGGCGGCGGCCCGGCCGATGCGGCGCTTCAGCAGCTGCGCCTCAGGCGGCAGCTTGCGGTCCGGCGTGCCGAGCAGGAAGGCGTCGAGACCGCCATTATGCTCGATCGTGCGGATCGCGTTGGTCGACAGCCGCAGCTTCACCATGCCGCCCAGGGCCTCGCTCAGCATCGAGGTCTTCTGGAGATTCGGCAGATAGCGCCGACGCGTCTTGTTGTTGGCATGGCTGACATTGTTGCCGGTCAGCACACCCTTGCCGGTCATCGTGCAACGTCGTGCCATGGGTCCGTTCCTCAGCTTGAAGCAAACACAATACGGCCGGAGAGACCGGCCGGAAGGCCGCTCTTCTAGACGAGGCGGGCCGGAGCGTCAAGCCTCGGGGATGTGCCGGTCTGCCGCCATGCCGAGGAATGAGCGGATCAAGCTGCGTGCCGCCGCCGACGGCGTTTCCCGACCGTCCCGGACCGCCCGTTCGGTGGCCGCCAGCCGTCCCTGGACGGCGGGGTGGGCGCGAAGGGCCGCGATCAGTCCCCCTTCGATCTCCGACCACATCCAATCCAGCGCCTGGGCTTGCCGGCGGGCGGCGATGGCGCCGTTGCCGCCCATGATCCGGCGGTAGTCGCCGATCGTGTCCCAAGCCTCGGCGATACCCTCGCCGGTCAGCGCGGAACAGGTGCGCACCGGCACCCGCCAGTCGGGATGGGCACGGCGCAGCATATGGATCGCATTGCGGTAATCCGCCGCGGAATGGCGCGCCGCCGCCGTCAGATCGCCGTCGGCCTTGTTGACCAGGACGATGTCCGCAATCTCGACGATTCCCTTCTTAAGCCCCTGCAACTCGTCGCCGCCGCCCGGCAGGAGGAGGAGCAGGAACAGGTCCGTCATCTCGGCGACGGCGGTTTCGGATTGGCCGACCCCGACGGTCTCCACCAGCACCACGTCGAATCCCGCCGCCTCGCAGACCAGCAATGCCTCGCGGGTGCGCCGTGCGACGCCGCCCAGGGTGCGGCCGGCGGGCGAGGGGCGGATGAAGGCGTCGCGGTGGCGGCCAAGCGCCTCCATCCGGGTCTTGTCGCCCAGGATCGAGCCGCCGCTGACGCGCGAGGTCGGATCGACCGCCAGCACGGCCACGCGGTGGCCCTGGCCGATGGCATGCAGGCCGAACCGCTCGACGAAGCTGGACTTGCCGACGCCCGGCACGCCCGAGATGCCGATCCGCACCGACCGGCCGGTCTGCGGGAGCAAGGCGGCCAGCAGGGCAGCGGCCCGGTCGCGATGTTCGGCACGGCTGGATTCGACCAGGGTGATCGCCCGCGCAAGCGCCCGGCGGTCGCCGGCGACCACGGCCTCGGCGAGCGATTCCGGTGCGGCCTCAGTTGGTTTCGCCGGGCCCACGGTCGTCGGGGTCGATGGCGAAGACGCGGCTGGCCAGCCGGCGCAGGCGGGCCTGGGTTTCCGGGTCCAGCTGCTCAAGCACGGTCTGCTGGCGGCGATGCGTCGCCAGCGCTTCCCGCATGATGCGCCGCCGTTCGGCCGCCGGCCCGTCGCTTCGGTCAGGGGTGTGCTTGAAGGACATGATGGACAGTGTAACCCGAGCCGGCGCAATCATCCACATCTTGATCCGGTCAAGATGCGCTATGCACCATCTTGATGCCTTTGGGCGTCGGGCAAGTCCTCCGCGCCGGGGCCGAGCGGCTGGCCGTAGGAGAACTCGACCGCACGCCCGTCGGGGTCGCGCACGCCGCAGTAATAGCCGACCGGAAAAGCCTCCTGCCGCGGCTCCCACATCAGGCATCCGGCCTTGCGCGCCGCCTGTGCCACGGCGTCCACGGCCGCGCGGCTGTCGAGTGCGAAGCCGAGATGCGAGAAGTCGGCGTCCGCCTGCGCGGCGCCGGGCCCGCCCGGCAGCAGGACGAAGATGAACTCCCGTTCGCGGCCGGGTTCCGCCATCCAGACGACGCGATGCCCGGCATCCTCGCCGCGCTCATGCACGATCCGCATGCCGCAGACCTCGCGATAGAAGGCGATGCAGGCATCCAGGTCGCGGACATGCAGGGCGAGATGCGTCAGGGCGGGCGTCATGAGCCTGAAACTGGGGCGTCGCCGGCCGCGGGCAAGCCGTCCGGCCCGAGAAGCTTCGCCATCAGGAACTCGTCCATATCCCGCTCGCCGATCCGGAGCGAATGCCGCTTGGTTCCTTCGAGCGAAAATCCGGCCTGGCGATAAAGAGCCTGGGCGGCAAGATTATGCGTCATCACCGACAGTTCCAGGCGGTGGATGCCGGTGCGTCGCGCGAACGCCTCTGCGGCGGCCAGAAGGCGGGCGCCGATGCCGCGCCGCCAGTGGCTGCGCAGCACGCCAAGGCCGAGGGTTGCCGCATGCCGGTTGCGCCGCGTCTGGCCGCCCATCACCACGACCTCGCCCACCGGTGTCCGTCCATCCCAGGCGTTCAGCAGAAGATGGCCCCGAAGGCGTGCGAAGGTCTGGATGATCTGCCGCATCTCTTCGACCGATCCCGCCCGCTCCCCCGGACCGCGGGCCAGGAAATCGGTTTCCGACAGCAAGGTCTCGCCGAAGGCGAGCAGAGCGGCGGCATCCGACGCACGGGCCTCGCGCAGCGTTATCTCCGCCGCCGGTCCGCCGGGGCCGCCGGGCGTCGCAAAGGTGTGCATTGCGGCCATTCCCGGTATCGACACGACACGGACAGTAGAAGCGGCAGCGATTGTGTGTAAAGTCGGGCCCGCAAGCGGATACCGTTACCGGGAGGTCGTCATCGACGCGGCATTGTTCGGCAAGGCGCTCGTCATCGGGTTCTCGGTTGCGGCGCCGATCGGTCCCGTCGGTGTGCTGTGCTTTCGGCGTTCGGTGGAACGGGGCTGGCGTGCCGGTGTGGCCACCGGAATCGGGGCGGCATCGGCGGAGACGATCCATGCCGGCATCGCAGTCTTCGGCCTTGCGGCAGCCTTCGGGTCCGCGGCGTCCAATATCCCCTGGCTGGACCTGGTGTCCGGGCTGCTGCTGCTCGTTTTCGGCGTCTATATCGCGCTCTGCCAGACCAAGACCCGGTCGACCGAGCGGCCTGTTCCCAGCTTCGGGCGGCATTTCGGCGACGGCTTGTCCGCTTTTGCCATTTCGGTGACGAATCCCCTGACGCCGATTGCCTTTGCCGCATTGTTCGCGGGGATCGGACTGGTCGGCCTCAATGGCGGCGTGGCCGATGGCGGGACGCGCGGCACCACCCTCGTGGGAGTATTCATCGGGGCGTGGCTCTGGTTCGTCGCGCTGACCGCGGCGGCGACCGTGCTGCACCGCCGGCTCGATCCCTCCGCCATCCGCTGGATCAACCGGGTCTCGGGGGCGGCGGTCGCCCTCTTCGGGCTCTACCTGCTGATCGCCTGATCCGCTTGCCTTACGCCGCTTCCGGGTCCCGGCCCAGCGCGCTGCACAGCAACAGATACAGCTTGCCCACATCGGCGGTCATGAAGGTGGAGTAGAGCAGCTTCTCCGGGTCCGCTGCGCGGCATTCGGACAGCACGCGCTCGAACTGTTCGACATAGCGCAGCACATAGCGGCGCATGTCGTCGTCGCGTTTCATCCGGTCGGTCAGCTTGCCGGCGATGGCGCCCGGCCGGCCCCGCAGCAGGCTGCGGGTGAAGATGCCGCGGTCGCCTTTCACATAGCGTTTCCAATCCGCCTCGGGGATGTCCTCGTTGAGGATTCGGGTGAGGTCGATGGCGGTGGAATGCAGGTCCTCGATGATGAAGCGTGCGGTCTTGAGGAACAGGTCGCGGCGGACGCTCAGATCCTGATCCTTGAGCGTCCGCGCCTGCTCCGCAGCGTCGGCCGAGGCTTCGGCAAGGACCGCTGCCTGCCGGTCGAAGCTGACGGCGGCCTGCTCCGTTCCGGCCACGGCGTCGCGGATCGTCGCATCCAGCATCTCGGCGGCGGCCCGCATCTTGTCCGCGATGCCGTCCACGGTCCGCCCGGCCTCGGCGCTGACCGATGTCAGGGTTGAGACCTGACGGCCCAGCGCCGTCCCGGCCTCGTTCAACTGACGCTGCGCGGCCCCGGAGACACCGTCCAGTTCGCGTGCATGCTGGCGCATGTTCTCGGTCAGCACCGACATGCGGATCACGGCATCCTCCGACACCTGCGTCACCGTGCCGGTCTCGCGGGCGAAGGCGTCGCTGACCAGTCCGACCCGCTCGCTGGCGTCGCGCGCGGCCTCGGCCAGAATCTCGGCCTGGCTGCGCAGCGCGTCGCGGTGGTCGTCCAGCTGCATGCCCGCCTGGACAGAGGCGCTGGTCATCCGCTCGCTCTGCTGGCGGAACCGTTCGCCCGCCTCGTCGATCAGCGTCACGGCCTGTCTGACCGCCAGATTCAGTCCCGACGCATCGCCGGAGAATGCGCTGCCGGCCGCGTCGATGCGGGCGCTGACGACATCCGCGGCGGCGGCAATCTGCTGCATCTGCCGTTCCAGCGTCTCGCCGATATCCGCGGCGCGGGCGCCGGCCTCGTCGGTGGCGGCGGACAGCGTGCTTTTGTGCCGGTCGACCGCCGCCTGGACGGCGTTCGCTTGCTTGCCCAGCAGGTCTGCCAGCTCGGCCAGGGCCCGACTGTCGACGCGCAGGGTCTCGCGGATCTGCTGGGCGCTTTCGGTGGCCCGGCTCCGCGCCGCATTCAGCTCGTCGGTGTGCCGGCGCAGGGTGTCGCGGATGTCCCGCAACTGGGTTTCCGCATGGTCGGCCGCACCGCGCAGGTCGGCGGTCTGCTGGGCCAGAAGCTCGCCGATCGACCGTGCCTGCGCCGACGACCAGTCCGCCGTCTCACGCAAGGACTTTGCCTGGGTATGCAGCATGGTCGCGATCTTCCGGGCCTCGCCCACCGCGGGGTCGAGGGTCTCGCCCACCTGGCCGATGCCGGCCTCAATGGCGACCCGGATTTCGCTGGTGCGGGCCGTCAGCAACGCGTCGAGTTCGCGGGCGCGGCTGTCTGCCATCGTCGAGGCATCGGTCAGCGCGGTGGCCTGTTGTTGCAGCGCCCGGCGGATCGAATCGGTGCGTGCGGAGACGATGTCCGTGGTCCGTGCCAGTTCCTCGGCCTCCCCGCGCAGCGCTGTGCCCAGGGTCTGCACCTGTGCCGTGGCGGCTTCGGCGGCGCGGGTCAGCAGCGTGG
>JBFWNZ010000143.1:0-9061 GCA_050250795.1 Alphaproteobacteria bacterium
GGCGGCACACAGCGCGCCGCCGGCCTCGACCGTCGCACCGCAGGCGATGCAGCGCGGCGGAAGAACGGCATCGAGGAGGACTCGCGCCAGCGGCCGAAGCCTCTGCCACCCTGCGGAGGCGACAGCAATCGCGCCCATGGCCTCAGCCGCGCGCGAAGTCCGGAAAGGCGAGCGTCCCGTCGCGCTCCATCTGCTCGACCAGCCCGACTTCCCAGGTGAGATAACGGTTCATGGCCGCCTCCAGCTCTCCCGCTTTCGGCTCGCCGTCATAGGGCCGGTAATAAATGTCGACGGTCTCGTCGGCCATCCGGTCCGACCCCTTCGCCAACGGATGTCCCGCACCGGCCCAGGCCGCGGTTCCGCCCTGCAGCGCCGCGACCGGCATGTCCGTCAGGCTGCGCAGCGTTGCCGCGCCGAACCGGGCGAGGCGTCCGTCCGGGCTGGTCACGACAAACCCGTCCGGTGCCGCCTCGACCGACTTCAGCGCCCGACCGAGGCGCGAGCGGATCGCCCACCATGCGCCGGGGATATGGCCGACGCGGAATTCAAGGCTGTCGGCAAGGTCGATCACCGCGACCCGTCCGCCGGCCAGCCGCTCGGCAAGCTGCTCGGCCGTCACCATCGGCACGTCAAGCGCAGCCAGTTCGGGCGGCTCGGGCCGATAGGGGCCGCATTCCAACGTCATCCCCTCCAGCCCGCTCTCCAGTACGGCGACGTCGCGCCACCCCATCTGCAACAGCCAGCTTGCCGTCATCGTCGCACGGACGCCGGTATCGTCGACCAACACGATCCGGGCGTTGCGCGTGCCGACATAGCGGTCGGTCGACTGCACCAGCTGGCCGCCCGGTGCCGGACGCGATCCCGGCAGATGTCCCGCCTCGTACTCCTCGAGATAGCGTACATCCAGCAGATAGACGCTGCGCACATCCGATACCGCCTGCCACCGTGCCAGGGTTTCGAGCCCGATCCGCTGGACGCCGAAGCGCCGGGCAACGCGGTCAGCCGCCGCGCGTGCCCATTCCAGAGCTTCCGGCGAAACGGGCCCGCATTGCCGCTGCGAGCCCAGCTCCAGTTCGAAGCCGGCAAGATGCCAGCCCATGGTGCCGTTGCGCAGCGCCATGACCCGGTTCGGAACGCCGGCATTGATCAGCGACTGGCAGCCGATGATCGACCGCGTGCGGCCGGCGCAGTTGACCACCACCAGCGTGTCCGGGTCCGGCGCAAGGTCGCGCAGGCGGTAGACCAGTTCCGCACCGGGCGTGTCGATCCCGCCGGGAATGTTCATGGCGTGGAACTCGTCGTAGGGGCGGCTATCCAGCACCACCACCTTCTCGCCGGCATCCAGCTTCGCCTTCAGCTCTTCGCAGGTGATGTTGGGGGTGTGCTCGCGGATTTCGACGAACTCGCCGAATGCCTTCGACGGCACATAGACGCCGGAATACAGTTCGCCGCCGGCGCGCGCCCAGGCTTCGATTCCGCCATCCAGGATGGCGAGGTCGATGTAGCCCGCGGCCTCCATCAGCGCCGCCGCCGCCTTGGCCTCTCCGCCGCCGGCATCGCACAGCACAATGCGCGTGGAGCGCCGGGGGATCAGATCGCGCATCTCCAGCTCGAACCGGCTGAGCGGAATGTTGGTTGCGACCAGCATATGGCGCTTGCCGAAGATGCCCTCTTCGCGCGCATCGACAAGCGCGATTTCGGCGCCATCCGTCAAGGCGGCCTTCAAGGTTTGTGCGACGATCTTCCTGACCATGCCCACCATCCGTTGCAGCGCCGGTGAAGATTACGGGCAGCGTCGCTGGCGAGGCAAGGATGCCGGATTTGTGCCCATGCCCCGGAGCGGGCATAGTCCGCCGCGATGGGCGATGCGATGACCGTTTTCGACCGCCGCCGGGTGCTGCGCCACCGTGAGCGCGCAGCCCAAAGGCTAGCGGATCACGATTTTCTGTTCCGCGAGGTGGCCGAGCGGCTGGCCGACCGGCTGCAGGATGTAAACCGGCGCTTCCCGGTCGCGCTCGACCTGGGCTGCCATGGCGGCGCGCTGTCCCGGCTTCTTTCCGCGCGCGACGATATCGAGACGCTGGTGCGCTGCGACCTGTCGCCGGCGATGGCCCGGCGCGCCGGCCCGCCGGCCCTGGCCGCGGACGAGGAACGGCTGCCCTTCGCAGACGGGCGGTTCGATCTGATTGCCAGCAACCTTGCCCTGCATTGGGTGAACGACCTGCCGGGTGCCCTGGTCCAGGCGCGCCTCGCCCTTAAGCCGGACGGACTGTTCGTGGCGGCGATGCTGGGCGGCGAGACATTGCGCGAGTTGCGCGAATGCCTGCTGGCGGCCGAGGCGGAAACGACCGGCGGCGCCAGCCCGCGCGTTTCGCCCTTCGCGGAAATCCGCGATGCGGGCGGGCTGCTGCAACGCGCCGGCTTCGCCCTGCCCGTGGCCGATGCCGACCGCATCGCCGTCACCTATCCCGATGCGTTCCGGTTGATGGCCGATCTGCGCGGGATGGGGGAAACGAACGCCGTCATCGAAAGCCTGCGCGGCTTCTCCCGTCGCGACACCCTGCTGCGTGCGGCCGCCCTCTATGCCGAACGCCATGCCGATCCGGATGGCCGCATCCGCGCGACGTTTCAGGTGATCTACCTGCATGGCTGGGCGCCGCATGCAAGCCAGCAACGGCCGCTGCAGCCCGGCAGCGCCGGCGGCCGGCTGGCGGATGCACTGGGTGTCGCGGAACGTCCGGCCGGCGACAAGGCGCAGCCGGACTGAGGGTCAGTTCCGCCGCTCCAGCAGGCCGCGGGCGATGACATGGCTCTGGATTTCAGCCGTGCCCTCGAAGATGTTGAGGATACGGGCGTCGCACAGCACGCGGCTGATCGGATATTCCAGCGCATAGCCGTTGCCGCCATGGATCTGCACGGCGTTGTCGGCGTTCGACCAGGCGCAGCGGGCGCCCAGCAGTTTGGCCATCCCCGCCTCGATGTCGCAGCGGCGGTCGGAATCCTTCTCGCGCGCGGCGTGATAGGCCATCTGGCGGGCGATCATGATCTCCACCGCCATCCAGGCCAACTTGCCGGCGACGCGCGGGAAGCTGGCCAGCGGCTTGCCGAACTGGATGCGTTCGCTTGCATAGGCCAGCCCCAGTTCCATCGCGTTCTGCGCCACGCCGACCGAGCGCGCGGCGGTCTGGATGCGCGCGGATTCGAACGTCGCCATCAGCTGCTTGAAGCCGTCGCCCTCAGCCTCGCCCAGCAGGCAGTCGGCGCGCACGGCGAAGCCGTCGAAGCCGATCTCGTATTCCTTCATGCCGCGATAGCCCAGCACCCGGATCTCGCCGCCGGACATGCCCTCGGCCGGGAAGGGCTCGGCGTCGCTGCCGCGCGGCTTCTCGGCGATGAACATCGACAGGCCGCGATAGCCGGCGCCGCCGGTGCGCGCCAGCAGCGTCATCGCGTCGCTGCGCGCGCCATGGGTGATCCAGGTCTTGTTGCCGTAGACGCGGTAGACATCGCCGTCGCGCTCGGCGCG
The DNA here is from genome assembly GCA_050250795.1 of Alphaproteobacteria bacterium. Classification (GTDB taxonomy): domain Bacteria; phylum Pseudomonadota; class Alphaproteobacteria; order UBA8366; family UBA8366; genus JBFWNZ01. The sequence continues at coordinate 3,527 of JBFWNZ010000143.1, forward strand.
GGTGCGCAGGCTGGCGAGGTCGGAGCCGGTGTTGGGCTCGGTGAACACCGCCGTCGGCAGTATCTCGCCGGCCGCGATCGGCGGCAGCCAGCGCCGCTTCTGCGCCTCGGTGCCGCCGAGCCGGATCAGCTCGGCCGCGATCTCGGAGCGCGTGCCGAGCGAGCCGACGCCGATATAGCCGCGCGACAGCTCCTCGGTGACGACGACCATGGCGATCTTGCCCATGCCGCTGCCGCCGTACTCCTCGGGCACGGTCAGACCGAACACGCCCAGCGCCGACAGCTCCTCGACCAGCGGCAGCGGGATCAACTCATCGCGCAGATGCCACTCATGGCAGAAGGGCGCGATGCGCTCGTCGGCGATGCGGCGGAACTGGTCGCGCATCATCTCCAGCGTCTCGTCGTCCAGGCCCGGATCGCCGAAATTGCCGGCGCCCATCAATTCGGCGATGCGCATGCGCACGGGCGCCGTGTTGCCGCCCTCGACAAGCGCCCTGACCGATGGCACCCGGAACGCCGCCATGGCGGCATCGTCCAGCCCCATATTCTCGGGTCGGACGATCTCGCTCTGGCTCATGGCGATGCCGCCCTGCATCTGTGCCAGATATTCGCCGAACCCGGCCCGGAGAATCAGCGTCTCCTGCTCGCCTAGCCGGCCCGCGCCGTCCAGGCGGCGCGCCCAGGCCAGAAGCTGGCGCAGCGATTCGATGTAGGTGACAAGCCACGCATACCCGTGCGCCGCAAACTGCTCCTGTTCGATCAGGCCCGAATCCACGCGCCCCTGCGGCATCACCTTGCAGGCCACCGCTCGCCGCGCTGCGGTCTCAAGCCCCTCGGCCGCCGCCAGGGCATCGGTACAGAGATCGAGAAGGGCCGCGCCCTGCATCGGGCCTGCCATGGAGGCGCTATGGGAAGGCATGAATCCTCGCTTCGGATATCGCCGTGGAACCGGCTGCCGACTTTATTGCGCCGCTACCGGGCGGGGAAGGGCCGGCGGCGCTGAGCCGCCGAGCCGTCAATCGCGCTTCTTGGGGCTCTTGCCCTTAGAGCGGCCGGACGACCGTGCCGGCCCCGTACGCGCGGGACGGACCGGCTTGCCCGGGAAGGGCACCACATTGTCGACCATCGGATTTTCGGCGATCGCACCGGCGCGCGCCGCCCGCGCCGCGGCCACGACGGCCTCGGCGTGATGATACAGAACCGGCGGATACAGGGCCGACTCGCCCCCATGCCGATAGCGGACGAGGCAGCTTGGCCGTCGTCCGAAAACCCAGAGATATGACATGAACGTCCTCCGCCGTTGGGCGTTCGCGCCGCAGTCCGCCCGGACGGTCTCGTCCGGCAAGACCCTTCGCCAGGATCTTCTACGCGCTCGGCTCGAATGTAAGGAATGGTGTGGTCAGGTCAAGCGGCAATCCAGCGACGTGAAGACGCACCCTGCGATGGCCATTCCCCGTCCCATCTTCCCGCAACGGCAATCAGTCACTAGGGTGCGGCGCTCCATCGGCCCACCGGACGCCGCCCCGCGATGCAGATCATCCTCGACACCGTCCTTCCGGTCTTTGGCGTCGTCCTCGTCGGCTACGCCGCGACGCGCGCGCACTGGTTCGAGGACGCGGCGGTCAAGGGGCTGTCGCTGTTCGCCTTCAGCTTCGCCATCCCGATGATGCTGTTCCGCTCGATGGCGCGCACCGAACTGCCGGATGCCGTGCCCTGGGGCTTCCTGCTGTCCTACTACTCCAGCGCCTTCAGCATCTGGGCCTTGGCCATGCTGGCCGGCGGCGCGCTGTTCAAGCGCAAGCTGGACGGCATGGCGATGGTCGGGTTGTGCGCCTGCTTCGGCAATTCGGTGATGATCGGCGTGCCGCTGGTGCTGACCACCTTCGGCGATGTCGCATCGGTGCCGATGTTCCTGATCATCGCCTTCCGCGCCGCGGTATTCCTGTCGGTCGGCACCCTACTGCTGGAGCTGGCGCGCGGCAGCGGCGACGGACTGCGCCGGCTGCCGGGCAACATCCTGCACGGCATGGTCACCAACCCGATCATCGTCGGGCTGGCGCTGGGCTTCGCGGTCGCGCTGTCGGGCTTCTCGCTGCCGGGGCCGGTGGACCGCATCGCCAACCTGATCGCGGTGGCCGCGGCGCCGGCCTCGCTGTTCGCGATGGGCGCCACGCTGACCCAGTACCGGGTCGCGGGCAACCTGCCGGAATCCAGCCTGCTGGTGGTGCTAAAGCTGGTTGCGCAGCCGTTGCTGTATTTCGTCTATTCGCATTACGTGTTCGAGGTGGACCCCTTCTACGCCAAGGTCGGCATGCTGATGGCGGCGCTGCCGGTCGGCGCCAATCCCTATCTGTTCGCCCAGCGCTACGGCGTCGGCGTCGCCTCGACCGCAACCACTATCTTCCTGTCCACCGGGGCCTCGGTCCTGACCCTGTCGGTCGTGCTGCTTCTGGTCAGCGACGGCTCCGGCGCCACCATCCCCCTGCCGCCGCCCCCCGCGCTGCGATAGCGGCACTGCGGCGCGATGACGCTGGCCAGGGTGCGGGGGCCCTGCTACTATGCCGACCATGAACGCGTCCCTTCGCATCGCGATTGCGCGAATTAGCCACCCGGTCCTCGTTGAGGGCCGGGCCAGTGCTGTTCGTGTCGATTTCGCGCTCGAAGAGGTTTCGCGTCATGTCTTCCAAGTCTGAACCTACCCTTCCCACCGCCCGTTTCTCCGTTGTGGCCGATGCCCATCCCGGCATGCTGCCGCGCGTGCTCGAACTGTTCGCCAAGCGCGACCTCGTGCCCTCGCGCTGCGCGGTCGAGGTCGTCGGCCAGGAAATGGTGATCGACCTGGAAATGCCGGGAATGAACCCATCCACCGCCGATTATGTCGGACGCTGCATGAAGCAGATCTTCGGCGTGGTCGGCGTAGCGGTCAGCAGCATGTCGCCCGCACACCGCTCGGCCGCCCGCCGCCGCGCCGCATGAGCTATCTGGATCACATCCGTCATTGCAACAACGCCGACCCGGCCGGCTACCGGCCAATGCGGATCGGCGGCGCGACGGTGGGCCATGTGCGCCACGATCTGGCGCAGCGGCTGGCGGCGTGGCCGGATGTCTTTCAGATGGGTGCGGCGGCCATCGACCTGCATCCGCGCCTGGACAGCGTGGATGCGCGCAGCGATGCCGTGGAAGGCGTTCTGGGCCAGTTGAACGAGGAAGGACTCATCCTCGGCTGGCGGGGCGAGACCTATCCGGTCGCCCCCCGATGGGGTGCGGAGCCCCTGATGCGGATCGAGCGCGCGGCCTGCCCGCTGCTCGGCATCCGCGCCTGGGGCGTTCACATGAACGGCTATGTCCGCCGCGCCGACGGCATCCATATGTGGATCGGCCGCCGCGCCAAGGACAAGCCGACCTACCCCGGAATGCTCGACAATATGGTCGCGGGCGGCCAGCCGCTCGGCCTCGGCCTGCGCGAGAACCTGATCAAGGAAGCGGGCGAAGAAGCGAATATTCCGCCCGCACTCGCGGCCCGCGCAACCGCCGTCGGTGCCATCTCCTATCGCCACGCCCTCGCGGATGGGCTGAAACCCGACGAGATGTTCTGCTTCGATCTGGAACTGCCCGAGGGCTTCGTCCCGCGCAACACCGATGGCGAGATCGAGAGCTTTCGGTTGATGCCCGTCGCGGAGGTCGCCCGCATCGTGCGCGACACGGCCGAATTCAAGTTCAACTGCAACCTCGTGATCATCGACTTCCTGATCCGGCACGGGCTGCTGGACCCGGATGCAGAGCCGGATTACGGCGCGCTCTGCGCCGGGCTGCACGCCGGCTGAACGATCAGCCGTCGCCGTCCATCTTGAGGGCTTCGATGAAGGCGGATTGCGGAATCTCGACCTTGCCGAACTGGCGCATCCGCTTCTTGCCTTCCTTCTGCTTCTCCAGCAGCTTGCGCTTGCGGGTGATGTCGCCGCCGTAACATTTGGCGGTCACGTCCTTGCGCATCGCGCTGATCGTCTCGCGCGCCACGACTTTGCCGCCGATCGCCGCCTGAACCGGGATCTTGAACAGCTGGCGCGGGATCAGGTCCTTCAGCCGCTGGCACACCGCGCGGCCGCGGTATTCGGCTTGGCTGCGGTGGACGATCATCGACAGCGCGTCCACCGGCTCGGCGTTGACCAGGATCGCCAGCTTCACCAGGTCGCCCTCGCGATAGCCGTCCAGCTCGTAATCGAAGCTGGCATAGCCGCGGCTGATCGATTTCAGCCGGTCGTAGAAGTCGAACACCACCTCGTTCAGCGGCAGGCGATAGACCACCATCGCCCGCGCCCCGACATAGGTCAGGTCCAGCTGCTCGCCGCGCCGCTCGGTGCAGAGCGTCAGGATCGCGCCCAGATACTCGTCGGGCACCAGGATGGTGGCGCGGATCCAGGGCTCCTCGATACTGGCGATGCGCACCACGTCGGGATAGTCGGCCGGGTTGTGCAGGTTGATCGTCGTGCCGTCGGTCAGCGCGATCCGATAGACGACCGAGGGCGCGGTGGTGATGAGGTCGAGGTCGAACTCGCGGGTCAGCCGCTCCTGCACGATCTCCAGATGCAAGAGGCCGAGGCAGCCGCAGCGGAAGCCGAAGCCGAGCGCGGCCGAGCTTTCCGGCTCGTAATGCAGGCTGGAATCGTTGAGCGCCAGCTTGGCCAGGCTCTCGCGCAGATCCTCGTAATCGGCGGCATCGACCGGGAACAGGCCGCAGAACACCACCGGCACGGTCGGCTTGAACCCCGCCAGCGGCGCCAAGGCCGGCTTGCGGTCGTCGGTGATCGTGTCGCCGACCCGGCAGTCCGAGACCGACTTGATCGAGGCGGTGATGAAGCCGATCTCGCCGGGGCCGAGCTGGCCGACCGCCTCCTGCTTCGGCCGGAACACGCCGACGCGGTCCACCTCATGCGCCTTGCCGGTCGCCATCATCCGGACCTTCTGGCCCTTCTTCAGCGTGCCCTGAACGATCCGCAGCAGCGCCACGACGCCCAGATACTGGTCGTACCAGGAATCCACCAGCAGCGCCTGGAGCGGCGCCTCGGCATCGCCCTGCGGCGCCGGCAGGCGCTGCACCAGCGCCTCCAGCACATCGGGCACGCCGACGCCGGTCTTGGCCGACACGCGCACCGCCTCGGACGCGTCGATGCCGACCACATCCTCGATCTGCTGGCAGATGCGCTCGGGCTCGGCCGAGGGCAGGTCGATCTTGTTCAGGACCGGGATGATCTCGTGGCCTGCATCGATGGCGAGATAGGCGTTGGCGAGCGTCTGCGCCTCGACCCCCTGGCTCGCATCGACGATCAGCAGCGAGCCCTCGCAGGCCGCCAGCGACCGGCTGACCTCGTAAGAGAAGTCGACATGGCCGGGGGTGTCCATCAGGTTCAGGACATATTTCCGGCCGTCCTCGGCGGTGTAGTCCAGGCGGACGGTCTGCGCCTTGATGGTGATGCCGCGCTCGCGCTCCAGTTCCATGGAGTCGAGCACCTGCTCCTTCATCTCGCGGTCGGCCAGC
>JBFWNZ010000144.1:0-9043 GCA_050250795.1 Alphaproteobacteria bacterium
GCAGATGCATGTGAGCCTGGTGGTGCGCGAGACGGCGGCGGAGGCGGAGGAGGCCTCGCAATGGCTGGCCGAGCGCGTGGACCCCGTGGTCACGGCGGAATATCTGATGGGCATGCGCGGGTCGAGCACGACCTATGACGACGTGTATCGCGAGCTGGGCGAGCTGGATCTGCGCAAGATCGGGCTGTCGGCCGGGGCCAGCAAGATGCATGGCAGCGCCGACGAGGTGGCCGACCGGATCGCCGATCTGCATCGCAATTTCGGCGCGGACGGGTTGGCGCTCACCCTGCCGATCTGGTCGCCGGAGGAAATCCGCCGGGTGGGCGAATTGCTGCTGCCGCGGCTGAAGGCGCGCGGGGTGTGGTCGCCGCCGGAGACGCGGAACTGGTCGTGGTAGGCGGGGGCGGGGCTGTGCCATGTCCCGCCGGCCTCGTGCCGCTGGCCCTGGATTCCCGCGTTCGCGGGAATGACGGCCTGGGGGACAATCCACGCCGTCATTCCGGCCGTAGCGCAGCGGAGAGCCGGAATCCAGGGGGCCGGCAGGTCGCTGCCGGAGATGCGGAACCGGCCGTGGTAGGCGGGGGCGCTTTCGGCACCGCGGCCGATCCCCTCATCCTGAGCGTGACGAAGGATGAGGCCGCGCGTTGTGGGGCCCGCGCCTTTCCCTGCATCCTTCGTCGGGCTCAGGATGAGGATGTGCCGCTGGCCCCGGAGTCCCGCCTTCGCGGGAATGACGGTTCAGGGGATGACACCTTGACCCGTCATTCCGGCCGCAGCGAAGCGGAGAGCCGGAATCCAGGGGGCCGGCAGGTCGCCGCGGGTTCTGAATGGGCGCGTCCGCCGGCATGACGGCCGAGGGGCGGGCGTTGAACGCGCCGCTGGCCGCGCGGCTGCTGGTCGGGCGGGTGCCGTTCCATTACGGCTGGGTCGTGCTGGGCTGCGTGTGGTGCGCGGGCTTCGCGCGGCAGGGGCCGGCGGTGGCGACGCTGTCGGTGTTCTTCGCGCCGATGATGGCCGAGTTCGGCTGGACCAGCGCCGAGATTTCCGGCGCGGTGGCGCTGGGCGGGCTGCTCGCGGCCTTTGCCACGCCGATGCTGGGGCCGGTGCTGGACCGGCGCGGGGCGCGGCTGATCCTGTGCCTCGCGGTGGGGACGACGGGGGTGGCGGCGCTGCTGCTGTCGCAGGTGGGCTCGCTGCTGCAATTCTATCTGCTGTTCTGCATCGCGCGGATGAACTTTGCCGGGCCGTTCGACCTGGGCATCTATGGCGCGGTCAGCAACTGGTTCGTCGCGCGGCGGCGGCTGGCGACGGCCATCGCCACCTCGGGCCACACGGCGGGCATGATCGCGATGCCGCTGCTGGTCGCCTGGGCGGTGGCGGGGGGCTCGTTCCTGGGGCTGGAGGGCTGGCGCGCCGGCTGGGCCGCGGTGGGCGCGGCGGTGCTGGCGCTGGGCGTGCCGATCTGGCTGCTGACGGTGCGGCGGCCCGAGGATGTGGGGCTGCTGCCCGACCGGGCGGCGGGCGGCGCGGCGGCGGGCGGCGCGCCGGAGCCGCGCTTCACCCGCGCCCAGGCGCTGCGCACGCCGACATTCTGGTGCCTCGCCGCCTTTACCATGCTGGTGTTCCCGGTGCAGGCAGGGGTGAGCCTGCACCAGGCGCCGCACATGATCGAGCGCGGCATCGACCCGGCGCTGGCGGCGGCCGCGGTCAGCAGCTTCGGCCTCGCGGTCGGGATCGGCGGCTTCGCCGTGGGCTTCCTGCCGCGCCAGGTGCCGGTGGGCGCGGCGCTCGCCCTGCCGGCGGTGCTGCTCTCGGCCTCGGCGGCGCTGATGACGACGGTGACGGCACCGGCGATGGGCTTCGCCGCGGCGATGCTGTTCGGGCTGGGCTTCGGCGGGGTGGTGACATTGCTGCCGGTCGCCTGGGCCGACTCCTTCGGGCGCACCAGCTTCGGCGCCATCCGAGGCGTGGCGCTGACGCTTCAGGTGCTAGCCCAGGCGGGCGGGCCGATGCTGTCGGGCCTGCTGCACGACATCACCGGCGACTATGTCGCCTCGCTCGCCAGCTTCTCCGGCTTCGCCGGGCTGGCGGTCGTGGTCGCCCTGCTGCTGCGCCGGCCGAAACCGGCGGCAGAGGCCGCGGAGGATGGCCCGGCGCCCGCGCGCGTTGCATAGTGCCGCGCCGCCCAGGACGCCCATCGGATGAACGCCCCCTTTGCCGCCCGTTTCCTCGCCGCCCGCCTGCCCGTGCATTACGGCTGGGTGATGCTGGGCTGCGTGTGGTGCGCGGCCTTTGCCCGGCAGGGCGCGGCGGTGGCGGTGCTGTCGGTGTTCCTGCGCCCGATGATGGGCGAGTTCGGCTGGTCGAGCGCGGAAATCTCGGGCGCCGCTTCGCTGGGCGGGCTGCTGGCGGGGTTCGTGTCGCCGCTGCTGGGGCCGGTGCTGGACCGGCGCGGCGCGCGGCTGATCCTGTGCGCGGCGGTGGCCTCGACGGGGGCGGCGGCGCTGCTGCTGTCGCAGGTGGGCTCGCTGCTCCAGTTCTATCTGCTGTTCTGCCTCGCGCGGATGAATTTCGCCGGGCCGTTCGACCTCGGCATCTATGGCGCGGTCAACAACTGGTTCGTGGCGCGGCGAAGGCTGGCCACCGCCATCGCGAATTCCGCCAACACCACGGGGCTGGTCGTGCTGCCGCTGCTGGTCGCCTGGGCGACGGCGGGGGACGGGCTGCCGGGGGCGCCGGGCTGGCGCGCCGGCTGGGTGGCGGTGGGCCTCGCGGTGCTGGCGGTGGGCTTCGTGCCGGTCTGGCTGCTGGCGGTGCGGCGGCCCGAGGATCTGGGCCTCGCGCCCGACCGCTTCCAGCCCGCCGGGCCCGCAGCGGCGCCGGGCGTGCCGCCGCCGCCCGAGCCGGGCTTCACCCGCGCCCAGGCGCTGCGGACATCGGCCTTCTGGTGCCTCGCGCTCTATACCGCGATGCTGTTCCCGGTGCAGGCGGGGGCGAGCCTGCATCAGGCGGCGCATCTGATCGAGCGCGGGCTGAGCCCGGCGGCGGCGGCCGCGGCGGTCAGCGCCTTCGGCCTGTCGACCGGAATCGGCAGCGTGGCGGCGGGCCTGCTGCCGCGCCGCCTGCCGGCCGCGGCGGGGCTGGCGGGAATGGCGGCGGCCTTTCTCGCCTCGATGCTGCTGATGGCCGAGGCGGCCTCGCCGGTCGCGGGCTTTGCGGCGGTGATGCTGCTGGGCGCCGGCTTCGGCGGCATCATGACCCTGCTCACCGTCGCCTGGGCCGATTATTTCGGCCGCGCCAGCTTCGGCGCGATCCGCGGCGTGGCGCTGGCGATCCAGGTGTTGGCCCAGGCGGGCGGGCCGATCCTGTCGGGCCTGCTGCACGACCTGACCGGCAGCTATACCGCCTCGCTGCATGCGTTCGCCGGGTTCTCGGCCGTGGCGCTGGTCGCGGCCATCCTGGTGCGCCGGCCGCGCGCGCCGGGCGGGACAGCCGCCGCGCCTGCGCTATAGTGCGGAACGGTTCCGGCAAGAGGGCCGCTAGCGAGGAGGGAGTGGGATGACACGTTTCGCCGTCGGCCAGCCGGTGTCGCGCCTGGAGGATCCGCGCCTGTTGCGCGGGCAGGGGCGGTTCCTCGACGACATGCGGATGGATGGGCTGACGCGCGCCTATGTCCTGCGCTCGCCGCATCCGCATGCCGCAATCCGCGGCATCGACACCGCTGCCGCCAAGGCGATGCCGGGGGTGCTGCTGGTGCTGACGGGCGCGGATTACGCCGCCTCGGGCCTTGCGCCCATCCCCTGCGTCATGCCCTTCGCGGTGCATCGCCCCGACGGCTCCGACCTCTACCGCCCGACCCGGCCGGCGCTGGCGCGGGACCGCGTGCGCTTCGTCGGCGATGCGGTGGCGCTGGTGGTGGCGGAGACGCTGACCCAGGCGCGCGACGCGGCCGAGGCCATCGAGATCGACTACGACCCGCTGCCGGCGGTGCCGGACATCGCGGCGGCCGGGGCGGCGGGCGCGCCGCTGATCTGGGAGGACTGCCCCGGCAATCTCTGCTTCCTGTGGGACGAGGGCGACGCCAAGGCGGTGGCGGCGGCGCTGGCGACGGCGCCCATCGTGGTGCGCGACCGCATCGTGAACCAGCGCATCAGCGCCAACTCGATGGAGCCGCGCGGCGCCATCGCGGTGTGGGACGAGGGGGCGGGGCGCTTCACCCTGCATGCCGGGCTGAACCGGCCGCATGCGGTGCGCCAGGATTTGGCGCAGAACATCTTCGGCCTGCCGGAATCGGCGCTGCGGCTGGTCGCGCCCGATATGGGCGGCAGCTTCGGCATGAAGGGCGGCACCTACCCTGAGAATGTGCTGGTGCTGTGGGCGGCCCGCCTGCTGGGCCGGCCGGTGAAATGGGTCGCCGACCGCTCCGAGAGCTTCATGAGCGACAACCATTCCCGCGACGACGTGATCGAGGCGGCGCTGGCGCTGGATGCCGACGGCCGGTTCCTGGCGATGAAGGTGGAGGCGGAGGGCAGCCTGGGCGCCTATCTGGCCAGCATGGGGCCGCAGCCGAAGATCGGCAATCTGGGCACGCTCGCGGGCGTCTACACCACGCCGGCGATCCATGTGCGGATGACCGGGCGCTTCACCAACGCCAACCCCGTCTCGCCCTATCGCGGCTCGGGCCGGCCCGAGGCCTGCTATGTTATGGAGCGGATGGTCGACCGGGCCGCGAAGCGGATGGGCATCGACCCGGCCGAGCTGCGCCGCCGCAACCTGATCCCGCCCGACCGCTTCCCCTACAAGACCGCGCTCGCCTTCACCTATGACAGCGGCGATTTCGAGGGCTGCCTGGACAAGGCGCTGGCGGCGGCCGACTGGGCCGGGTTCCCGGCGCGGCGGCGCGCGGCCGAGGCGCGCGGCATGCTGCGCGGCATCGGGCTGTCCATGCCCATCGAACAGGCGGGCGGCCGCTTCTGGGGCGAGATGGCGACGCTCCGCGTCGAGCCGGACGGGGCGGTGACGCTCGCCATCGGCACGGTCGACTGGGGCATGGGCCACAGGACGGCCTTCACCCAGATGATCTGCGAGCGCCTCGGCGTGGCGCCCGAGGCGGTGCGGGTGGTGGAGGGCGACACGGATGCCGTGGCGCTGGGCAACGGCACGGCGGGCTCGCGCGGCATGGGCATGGGCGGCAGCGCCATCTACCGCGCCGCCGACAAGCTGATCGAGAAGGGGCGGCGGATCGCGGCGCATGCGCTGGAGGCGGCGGTGGACGACATCGCCTTTGCCGACGGCCGATTCACGGTGGCCGGCACCGACCGCGGCCTCGACTTCAACGCGGTGGCAAGGCTCGCCTTCACCGGGGCGAAGCTGCCGCCCGACATCGACCCCGGCCTGACCGAGACCGGCGTCTGGGCGGCCAGCGTGCCGACCTTCCCCAACGGCGCCCATATCTGCGAGGTGGAGATCGACCCCGAGACGGGGGTGGTGCGCCCGGTCGCCTATACCGTGGTCGACGATGTGGGCACGGTGGTGAACCCGCTGCTGCTCAAGGGCCAGATCCAGGGCGGGGTGGTCCAGGGCCTGGGCCAGGTGCTGGGCGAGCGCATCGTCTACGACCCGCAATCGGGCCAGCTTCTGACCGCCAGCTTCACCGACTATGTCATGCCGCGCGCCGCCGATCTGTGCTTCATCGAGGTCGGATCGCATGCCGTCCCGACGCCGACCAACCCCACCGGCGCCAAGGGCGCGGGCGAAGCCGGCACCGTGGGCGCGCTGCCGGCCGCGATGAACGCGATCAACGACGCGCTGGACTCGGCCGGCGCGGAGTGGGTGGAGATGCCGGCGACGGCGGAGCGGGTGTGGCGGGCGATCAGGGCGGCGCGATCTGTCTAGCGGTTCTTGACATTTCTCGTAAGAATGTCCAGTGTTTCTGGACATGATCCGGTCGTTCAGAAGCAAGGGGCTTCGCCGCTTCGCGGAGTTGGGCGATGCCTCGCGGTTGAGCGTGCAGAACCCGGATCGAATTCGCCGTATCCTGGCCGTGCTCAACGCGGCGGCGGCGCCCGAGGACATGAACCAGCCGGGCTGGCGCTTTCACGCGCTGGCCGGCCGTGAAAAGGGCCGCTATGCCGTGAATGCCAGCGGCAACTGGCGCGTCACCTTCGCTTGGCAGGACGGTGACGCCCTCGACGTCGATTTGGAGGATTACCACTGATGACCGGCAATCCCCTGCTCGCCGGGCTCAAGCCCACCCATCCGGGCGAGGTGCTGCGCGAGGATGTGCTGCCGAATCTCGGCCTATCCAAGGTGGCGGTGGCGCGGCGGCTCGGCATCTCGCGCGCCATGCTGTATGCGATCCTCGATGAGAGCGCCCCGATCTCTCCGGCGATGGCGCTGCGCCTCGGCCGGCTGCTGGGCACCAGCGCCGAGGTCTGGCTCAACCTGCAGCGCGACTACGACCTGCGCACCCTGGAGCCGCAGATGGCCGACGAACTGGACCGCATCGAGGCGGTCCAGCCGGGGGCCGGCTGAGACTGCCGGCGCGGGGCCGCAGTACCGTACCGACCGCAGTTCATGGGCCAGCATGCCCAGGCGGCCGGCCCGCAGATGGCCGGCCAGCGCGAACCGCCCCCCGTCGCTGAGGGCGACGTTGCCGCGTTCGCCGGTGAACAGCATGCCGGCGCCGCGCGTTCGGGCCTCGGCATAGATGTAGCGCCACCAGGAGGCGTGCCCGAACATGTGCGCGGGGAATCCGGCGGCGGCGATACGGCCACGTCGCGCGGATCGCGGACCAGATGCAGCACGGCCTGCACCGTTTCGGGCGGAAAGGCCGGGGTCGGGGCGCCGAAGGCCGGAAGATAGGCCTCATGGACCTTCAGGCGCGTCGGCCTGCCCGCCTGCCGGGCCAGCATGCGCGCGACGTCGGGCCGGACGGCAGCGATCTCGATCGCGCTCAGATGACGGGATTCGATACCCGCCATCTGTTCGAAAGATGCGCGGGAGGTGGCGGAGACCGTGGCCCGCAGCGCATTGATGTCGACCGCGCCGTCGGCGCTGTCGAGCGCCTGCAGCAGGATGCGGAGCCAGGTGTTGCCCGACTTCATGAAGGAGGCGAGCAGGATCAGCCCGGGCATGCGAGGCCCTCGACCGTCCGCGCGACCGCATCGAGCCGGTCGTAGTCGCGGTGATAGGCCAGTTCGTAGACGGGAACCGCGGATGCGATCCGGAGGGAGTCCCGGAACAGCGCTTCCTCCCTCCCCATGGCGCGGGCCTGCTCCAGCCGGTAGACCTGCGCGTTAACGATGGATGCGGCCTGGAGCGGGAGCAGGCGCACACAGCCCGGGGGGCGGGCGGCGGAAACCCGGCGCAGCCGGACGATGGCCGCCAGCGGCGGGGCAATCGAGTCCGGCAGGGCGGGGCCGGCCTGGGTAAAACGGTAACGTGCCTTGGACCCCTCGTCGGTGCCGGCCGCAGCCGTCGTTGCAATAGGTTCGCCGGGCAGCAGCCAAGCCAGAGAATCCTGCCACAGCTTGACTCGCGCCAGTGCCGGCAGCACGTCCAGCCGATCTCCATCGGGGCCGAAATCGATGGCGCAGATATCGTCGGCGAGCAACCTATGCCCGCGCGCCGCCAGCGCCGCCACCAGGGTCGACTTGCCGATGCCGTGGGGCCGGACAGGGCCACGGTTCGCCCGCCGATCGCATGCAGCGGGAACAGGCCGCGCTGGTGCAGCAACAGGCCCAGCGCGGTCCCCAGGAGGAAGACCGACAGATCCTGCGGATCGCCATCGGGGTTGGGCTGGACGACGATCTCCGTCCCGCCGCGGATCAGGAGACGGCCAGCCACGACCTTCACCAGGCCGGTGCCGTCGGCCGCAATCTCGAGAAAGGGCGTGACGAAGACGGGCCGCTCCAGAGCCTCGGGCGGGGTCCCCAGGCGCACATGCAGGACCGCCGGCGCGTCGCCGCCGGTCCAGGGCGACAGCTCCGGCACCTCGATGTCGGAGGCAACCCGCCACCCGCACAGCCGGTAATCCATCAGGGCATGACCTCGATCAGCCCATATTCCAGCATCTGTTCCAAGAGCGGCAGCACGTCGTTCCGGATCGTCTCCGGCGCGGCGTCGAACTCGGTCTCCAGCCTCCGGCACAGCTCCGCCACCGCCATCGGCTCCGCCAGATGCTGGAATATCTCCGTCGCGATATCGTCCAGGCCGAAATAATTGCCGGTCCGGATGTTCATGATCACGGTCTCGTCCGCAAGGTCTGCCGACAGGAGGTTGCCGGCCTTTCCGATCCGGGTTTCATCCCTCAATGGCATCTCTGGATTTCTCTCCGACAGATCGATATGGCCGCGATGCGCCCGACGCGGCCGGAAGCGTCAGGCAACCATATCCCGAATGCCGGCGTTCTTAGAATGCGTCACAGGCGAGACCGGCATGCTGCCGGGCAACGGATGCTGCCCCCGCGTCCCCGGCATGCCCCCCATGCGCCTGCGGGGCGCGCTGGACCGGTTCGGAGAGTCGTGCAACACTCGCCGTCAAACGTCCGGACCAATCCAAGTTCACTAGGGAGTCACGCCATGGCCAGTTCAGAGCCGAGTTCGCTTGCCCTCGCCCAGGAAGTGCTGGGCTACAGCATGAAGACCCTGTCCCAGGAGGATGTCGACCTGTTGAAGCGCCTGGTGCTCGACTGGTGCGGCGTCGTCGCGAAGGGGACGTCCACGCCCTGGGGCCAGAAGCTGAATACCTGGGCCGAGGCGAATGCCGGCGGCGGCAAGGCGATCATCGCGGGCAGCGGCATCAAGCGCGCGGCGGCCTCGGCGGCGCTGGTCAACGGCACCATTGCGCATGGCTATGAGCTGGACGACACGCATGACGCCTCGATGAGCCATCCCGGCGCGGTGGTCATTTCCGCGGCGATGGCGGTGGCCGGCCAGATCGGCGCCAAGGGCGAGGACGTGCTGCCGGCCATCGCGGCCGGCTATGAGGTGATGGCGCGGGTCGGCATGGCCGCCAACGCGCTGGAGACGCTGACCTTCGG
>JBFWNZ010000145.1:0-9042 GCA_050250795.1 Alphaproteobacteria bacterium
CCCAGGATGACGACACGCTGGTCGGCGACGCCGTCGGCCGCCGGTTCATCGCGCTGGCAAGTCTGCTCGATTGCGAGGCGCGGATCGTGACCTACGATCCGCCGGCACAGCGGATCGCCTGATCCCCGCTTATTGCAGCTCGATGCTGCGTTCCACTTTCAGGACTTCCTTGCGCTCGCCCTTTTCGGTTCGGAACAACTGAAAGACCGCGCGATAGGTGCCGGTTTGCCAGGGCGTGTCCTTGCTTTTGCGCGAGAGCCGGAAGCTCTGAAAATTGACGGCGCTCTGTTCCTTGATGGTACCGCTGCCGGTCGACAGCGAGCGGTCGCCCGGTCCGAGGAACTGCACCGTCAGCGCGTCGCCGGCATAGGCTCCGGAAATGTCGACGAAGAAGTAGAGGTCGTCGATGTTGCGGGGCAGCGTCTTTTCATCCGCAAGCCCATAGAGCAAGGCTTCCCGCTTCAGTTCGCGGTTGTAGAAGCCGGAGGCCGTGACGAAGGTCTTGCGGTAGGGCAACTGCGCCAGGACTTCGGGTGCCCAGAGCGGCTTGCCCTTCATGTCGCACCCTTCCATCGGCACGTCGCCGATGAAGGGATCGACATTGTTTCCGTTGCGCATGACGCCGAAATGCAGATGCGGAAACTCGGTCAGGCCGGACATGCCCACGAGCCCGAGAACCTGCCCGGCTTCGACCTTGTCGCCTTTCTTCACGCGCAGGCTGTCGCGGTGCATATGGGCGTACACGGTGCGCCATCCCCCCGGGTGGTCCAGGACGACGACGTTGCCCAGACCGCGGTCGTTCACGGCCTCGCGGCCGACCAGGCGCATATGGACGTCGGGCATTCCTTCGCGGATCGCGCTGACCACGCCGGCCAGCGCCGCAACGACCTCGACCCCCTTGTCCATCGCCGGAATGCTGGGCAGACGGATATCCGTTCCCTTATGGGTGTCGTAGCTGAGCGGGCCGCACCGGTAGTCCTTGTAACCGTCGGTTGAATCGTGATCGACATATTGCTGGACGTAGCAGTCGTCCCCGACCCGGCATTTGATCGGCCATCCCAGCACGATATTGCCGTCCGGTGCGACGCCCGTCTTGATCTGGCCAGGTGACGGCTCCGCACGCGGCGATGACGCCGGGGACGTCGCCGGTTGGGTGGGCTGCATTGCCGGTGCGGGCGGTTCGGTGCGTCCGTCAACCTGTGCGAGCGAGGCATCCGGGATCGCGGCGGCCGGCGGCGGCGGGATCTTGGCGGCCGGATCGGGTTTCGCGGCAGCGGCGGGCTGATTCTGCGTCGTCGGGGCGGCTTGCGGAGGGACGCCGGCTGCCTTGTCGAGGGCCGCCATCACCGCTTCGGGATCTATTGTGCGAACGCTTGCGACTTCCGTCTCCGCCTCCGGGGCGGTGGGCACGACCGGCAAGGATGGGCCTGCGGCCGGAGTCGGAATCTCGCCGGAAATTTCCGGTTCCGCCGAAGTTGCGGGCGTCGATTCGGGCGGTGCCTGCGGTTGTCCGATCCCGGGCAGGGCGAGTTTTGCGATCAGCTTCTGGTCGGTCGGCGAAACATGGGTCCGCCGAGGCTCTTCGAAGAAGATAAGCGCGGCGACGCCCCACATCGACACGGCCATCACGACCGCAAGAACCGGAATGAAAAGCGGATGCTTCAGGACGGTCTTGATCATCGCTTGGCTCTGGATGCCGGCCTTCCTGCCCGGGAGGGTTCTGCGTCCGCCGGCAGTTCGATGATCCGCACACCATCGCCATCGACGGCCATCGCCAGCCGGCCATGCTTCAACGCCAGGGCCTGCTCTCCGAATATCTCGCGGCGCCAGCCCTTCAAGGCGGGGACATCGGCGCCGTCATCCGCCGCGATCCGCTCCAGGTCCTCGGAGCCGGCAACGAGGCGCGCCGCGACGTTGTGCGTCTCGCAATTGCGCTTCAGCAGAACTTTCAGCAAGTCGGTCAGCGGTCCGATTCCCTTCGGCAGCACCGGCGGTGCTTCGAGGTCGGGGTCCCTGGGGTCGATGGGGTTGTCGAGGCCATGTTGGACGGCATCCAGCAAACCCTTGCCCATCTTGCCTTCGGCAAACCCCTTGCTCAGGCCGCGCGCCCGTGCCAGCGCCTTGACGGAATCCGGTGGATGGGCGGCGATGTCGAGAAGGGTCTCGTCGCGGATCACACGGTTGCGGGGGATGTCGCGCGCCTGGGCCTCGCGCTCCCGCCAGGCGGCCAGCGCCTTGAGGACAGCATGGAAGCGCGGATTGCCGCCGCGTCGCTTGATACGCCGCCATGCATCCTCGGGTTCGACCCGATAGGTGCGCGGGTCGGTCAGGATGGCCATTTCCTCTTCGAGCCAGTCCGCACGGCCGGTCCGCTCCAGATCTTCCGACAGCTTGCGATACACCGTGCGCAGATGGGTGACGTCGGCCAGCGCGTAGCTGAGCTGCCGTTCGCTGAGCGGCCGATGCGTCCAGTCGGTGAAGCGGGAGAGCTTGTCGATATTTGCGCCGGCGAGGCGGCGGACGAGCGTGTCATAGGCGACCTGGTCGCCGAAGCCGCAGACCATCGCAGCCACTTGCGTGTCGAAGATCGGCGCGGGGACCGTGCCCATCCGCGTGACGAAAATTTCGATGTCCTGACGCGCCGCATGAAAGACCTTCAGCACGTTCGGGTCGGCCATCAGTTCGTGCATCGGCGCGAGGTCGATGCCCGCCGCGAGCGGATCGACGATGACGGCTTCGTCCGGGCTGGCGAGTTGGACGAGGCAGAGAATCGCCCAGTAGGTCTTCTCGCGCAGGAATTCGGTGTCCACCGTGACGAAGGGGGCCGCCCGCATCCGGGCACAGACCGCGGCCAGCGTCTCGGTATCGGTAATCGTGACGATCGACATGTTGGCCAAGGCATACACGCTAACGCGCGGCTGGGGAAGATGGCCGAATGGGTCGTCGCGGTTGCCTTGACAAGAGCGGCTGTTCCGTGGCCTCTCCGGCGCTGAATCCCGCACACGCCATCGGACAGACGTCAGGATCGCCATGCATCGCTATCGCACGCATACCTGCGGCGCCTTGCGCGCCGAGCATGTCGGCACGGAGGCTCGCCTCTCGGGCTGGGTGCACCGCAAGCGCGACCACGGCAATCTGCTGTTTATCGACCTGCGCGACCACTATGGCCTGACGCAATGCGTGGTCGATGGATCGAGCCCCGTCTTCGCCGCGCTCGAGACCGTCAGCAACGAATCCGTCGTCACCGTGACCGGGCAGGTGGTCCGCCGCAGCGCCGAGACGGTGAACTCCTCGCTGCCGACCGGGGATGTCGAGCTGCGCATCCGCGATTTCGACCTGGAGGCGCCGGCCGAGCCGCTGCCGATGCCGGTCAATCAGGATGCCGGCTATCCGGAGGACATCCGGCTGCGCTACCGCTTCCTCGATTTGCGCCGCGAGGAACTGCACCGGAATATCGTGCTTCGGTCGGCCGTGATCGCGTCGATCCGCCGGCGCATGGTCGATGCGGGTTTCGTGGAATTCCAGACGCCGATCCTGACCTCGTCCTCGCCGGAAGGCGCGCGCGACTTCCTGGTTCCCAGCCGGCTGCATCCCAGCCAGTTCTACGCCCTGCCGCAGGCGCCGCAGCAGTTCAAGCAGCTGCTTATGGTCGCGGGCTTCGACCGCTATTTCCAGATCGCGCCCTGCTTCCGCGACGAGGATGCCCGCGCCGACCGGTCGCCGGGCGAGTTCTACCAGCTCGATTTCGAGATGTCCTTCGTGACCCAGGAGGATGTTTTCGCAGCCATCGAGCCGATCCTGGCGGGTGTGTTCGAAGAATTCGCGGACTTTCCCGGCACGCGCCGCAGCGTGACCAAGCTGCCCTTCCCGCGTATCGCCTTCAACGACGCGATGCTGAAATACGGCAGCGACAAGCCCGACCTTCGCATTCCGATCGAGATCGCCGACGTCACCGAGGCGTTCCGGGATTCCGGGTTCGGCATTTTTGCGCGCGCGGTCGCCGGCGGCGCCGTGGTGCGTGCCATCCCGGCGCCGGGCGCCGGTAGCCGGCCGCGCAGCTTCTTCGACAAGCTGAACGACTGGGCGCGCGAGGAGGGGGCGGCCGGTCTCGGCTATGTCGTTTTCGATTCCGAAGGCGGGAAGGGGCCCATCGCCCGCAACCTTGAGCCGGAGCGAGTGGCCGCTATCCGTGCCGCGACCGGGCTCGGCGACGGCGACGCCGTGTTCTTTGCCTGCGACAAACCTGCCGCGGCGGCCAAGTTCGCCGGCACGGTGCGCCTGCGCCTTGGCCAGGAACTGGATTTGGTCGAAAAGGACTGCTTCAAGTTCTGCTGGATCGTCGATTTCCCGATGTACGAGCTGGACGAGCAGACCGGCAAGATCGAGTTCAGCCATAACCCGTTCTCGATGCCGCAGGGCGGGCTGGAGGCGCTGGAAAACCAGGACCCGCTGACGATCAAGGCGTTCCAGTACGACATCGTGTGCAATGGCGTGGAGTTGTCCTCGGGCGCGATCCGGAACCACAGGCCGGATATCATGCTCAAGGCGTTCGAGATCGCGGGCTATCCGCGCGACGATGTCGAGAGCAAGTTCGCGGGCATGCTGAATGCGTTCCGCTATGGGGCCCCGCCGCATGGCGGTTCGGCTCCGGGCATCGACCGGATCGTCATGCTGCTGGCGGATCAGGCGAACCTGCGCGAAGTCGTCGCCTTTCCGATGAATCAGCAGGCGCAGGACCTGATGATGAACGCGCCGAACACGGTGGACGAGGCACGCCTTCGGGAACTGCATATCCGTGTGCAGCTGCCGCCCCAGCGCAAGGGGTAAGCTCGTTCCGCTGGCGGTACGTGTTCTTGCGCATTCCGGGTTGCGCAAGGCTGCGTAGGATGCGCCCCAAATAAGCGGCTGAAGCCGCGTGGGGAGCATCGGATGCGGATTTGGAGCATTGCCGCGCTTGCGGCCGGCGGCGCAACGCTTGCCGGTTGCGCGATGCCTGCGGCCGTCCAGGTGGCGATGATGGCAGGTTCTGCGGTCAGCGTCGGCGCCACGGGCAAAGGCTTGTCGGATCACGCGGTTTCGGCGCTGACGGACGAGGACTGCTCCGTCCTGCATATCTTCGACGGTCGCGATTACTGCGTCGCCGCGGCGGATCGCGAGAACGGGGTTACGGTGGCCATCGCGCCGCTTGCCAGCGACGCCCTTCCCGTCGAACGGGTCGAGCCTGCGGCGGGGAGAGCGTCGGCGGGGCCGGCGCTGTTCGTCGTCATCGGCAGTTTTCTCAATCCGGCCTATGCGGAAGCGGCGAGACAGCAGCACGCCGATATGCCGATCCACGTCGCGCCGGCCCATGTCCATGGCAAGGATTGGCTGCGGGTGCTCGCGGGGCCCTACGATGCCGGGCATGCCGCTGCGGCGCGGCGCCGCCTCGCGGATGCCGGCGTCGCCGACAGCTGGTCTCTGCGGCTTTGCTCCGGTTCCCTGATGCCGCCGCCCTGCGGTGTTTCAGGGGGTTGAGCGACGGATCGATCGCGGTTTCACGGCGTACATCCGCCGGTCGGCTTCATCGCGCACGTCGTTCGCCGCGCTGTCGGCGCCGTACACTGCGAAACCGACGCTTCCATGGACGCCGATCATGGCGCCGTTCCAGGGCACGGTCAGACGTGCCAGGCGGAGCGCAATGGCGTCGCTGCGCTTCTGGGCGGCAACGGTATCGTGATGCGGCATAACGATGGCGAACTCGTCGCCGCCGATTCTGGCCACATGATCCTCGCTGCGGACCTCGCCGGCGAGCAGCATCGCAACATGCTGCAGGATCATGTCGCCTGCGGCGTGTCCATGCGTATCGTTGATGGCCTTGAATCCGTCCAGGTCGATCAGCATGACTGCGCCGGTAACGCCATGGCGGCGCGCATGGGCAAGCGCCCGGTCGAGCGATTCGTCGAAGCCGCGCCGATTGAGGAGGCCGGTGACGGCGTCGGTCCGGGATAGCGCGCCGAGCCGTTCGATCTCGGCATCCTGACGGGCGACCTTGCGCTCCATGGCGTCGAGGGCAGCCAAGGCATGGACGAGCAGACGGCGCATCGTCCCATCCGTGGCCGGTTCGGGTCGATAGAGCGCAAGCAGGCTTTTCGAACTCGGTATCTGTGCGGCGGGATCGGGGAGATCGGCGACGAGCATTTCGGTGGCGGTCATGACGGACTTCCCTGCGGGTGCTTGGCCGTTCTGGCCTTTGGTCCGTCCAAGCATTTGCCGTACCAGGGCAAGTCTTTGATTCCAAAAGGGAGGGTCGATTGCATTGCGATCGCTGCACCCGGATGGGCTCGGAATCTTCTGCCGTTGCGGAATCCGATTCCGGGTGCCGTCGGTTCTCCGCCTCGCACTGTCCTCAGGCCGGATTGGGCGTATAGTCCCGGAGGCTGCATCGGAATCGATGCATGAGGCGAGGACGGACGGTTTCATGGCGATCTTGCGGTCTTCTCGACTGTCGCGTGCGGCATTGTGCGTCGTGCCATTGCTGGCAGCGGCGTTCGGCGTTCCGGCAAGCGGCAACCCCTTGGCCGGAGAGCCGCAGGTGGCGCCGCATCGCGCAGCCTATTCGCTTCAACTCACAAGTACGGAGACGGGGAGCAAAGTCATTTCCGTCGATGGCGGAATTTCCTACGAGTGGGCCGACACCTGCGACGGCTGGGCTGTCGAGCAGCGCTATCTCATGCGGGTTTTGCGCGTCGAGGGGCCGGAGTTCGTCATCGCAACGAGTTTCGCGACCTGGGAGTCCAAGGATGGACGGCGCTATCGCTTCAACGTGAGGCGCATGCGCAATGGGGAACGGGAGGATATCGGCGGGGAAGCGACGTTGAATGCGAACGGGACCGGCATCGTCCGCTTTACCGCGCCAGAAGAGAAGACGCTGCCTCTGCCTGCCGGCACGCTGTTCCCCACGGCACATACCCTGCTGTTGCTGCGCAAGGCGGCGGAGAATGCCAGATTCGATCGTCGGCCTGTTTTCGACGGGACCGAAGCGATGGGTGCCACGCCTGTCTTCGCCACCATTCTGCCGCATCGGCCCGCAAGCAAGGATGCCAAGATCGCATCGCCGCTGGGGCTCGATTCCGCCTGGCCCGTTTTCCTCGCTTTCTACGGTAGCGAGGACAAGGAGGCCCTGCCCCAGTTCGAGATGTCGATGACCCTTCAGGACAACGGCGTCGTCACCGGGGTCGAGTTCGACTACGGCGACTTTTCCGTCGAGGGCAAGCTGGACATCGTCGAGCCGCTGCCCGCTCCGGCCTGCTGAGGTATTGCCGCGGGCGTATCGACCGGCGCATCGAAAAGATCCGGTGGATCGGCGTCGTCCGGATTGGTCAGGTCTGCGGCGCCTACGCCAATCAGGCGAAAGGCGCTGCGCCCGTCCGCTTCGCGGTTCAACAGGGTCACGGCGGCCGTGTAGAGGGTGTCGGCCCGTTGGGTCGGGGCCGGCAGGTGCAGACTTCGCGTGATCTGGCGGAAATCGGACCGCTTGAGCTTCAACGTGACTCCCCAGGCCGCGACCTCCTTGCGGCGCAGGCTTGCGGCGACGCGATCGCATAGCGGGCGGAGGCGCGCGGCAAGCGCATGGGGGTCCGTCAGATCGGACTCGAAAGTTGTCTCTGCGGAGATGCTGCGCGGCTCGGAATCCGGCGTGACCTGACGGTCGTCATCGCCGCGTGCGAAGCGGAACAGGCGTGCGCCGATGCTGCCGTATCGCGCCACCAACTGGGCCTCTTCGACCTGCTGCAACTGCGCGATGGTTGCGATGCCATCCCGGCGCAGGCGGGATTCCATCGCCTTGCCGACGCCCCAGAGAAGTCCGACCGGACGCGGGGCCAGGAAACTCCTCGCTTCGCCGCGGCCGAGAACCGCAAAGCCGCGCGGCTTGTCGAGATCGGATGCGATCTTGGCCAGAAACTTGTTGTAGCTGAGGCCGATGCTGACGGTTACGCCGATCTCCTTATGAATCCGCAGGGCCAGCCGGGCCAGCGCGCGGGCCGGGCTGTCGCCGTGACGCGGCCGTGCGTGGCGCAGATCGAGGAATGCCTCGTCGATGGAGAGCGGTTCGACGGCGGATGTGACCGCCAGCATCAATTCCCGCACCTGCAAGCCCACCGCGCGGTACTTCGCCATGTTCGGCGGAATGACGACCGCATGCGGACAGGCTTCCAGCGCCTTGAACATCGGCATGGCGGACCGGATTCCGTAGACGCGGGCCACATAGCATGCCGCGGCAACAACGCCGCGCCGGCCGCCGCCGATAAGTACCGGCTGGTCGGCCAGCCGCGGATCGTCGCGCTTTTCGATCGCTGCATAGAAGGCGTCGCAATCGATATGGGCGATGGCCAGGTCGTGCAGTTCCGCATGCGCGACGATCCGCGGCGAGGAACAGGCGGGACAGCGCACGATCTTTTCCGCGATCTCGAAGGTGGTCAGGCAGTCGCGGCAGAGACCGGAGAGCGGAGAGGCGGCGTTCATGGCATCGAGGGGACCTCGCTGCCGATCGGCCACAGCCATGCGCCGCCGCGGACGCCGCTGGAATCGCCGAACTTGGGCGGAACGAGGCGGGTGTCGATCCGGTCGGAGAAGACCCATCGATTCCAGAGGCGGGGAACGTTTCTATAAAGTCGGCCGGCATTCGACATGCCGCCACCGAGCACGATCACGTTCGGATCGATCAGGTTGATCACGCTGGCCAAGGCCCGGGCCAATCTGTTCTCGTATCGCAGCAGGCTGCTCTCCGCCGCACGATCGCCGGCATCGGCCAGTTCCACGATTTCGGCGGCGCTGAGCACCTGGCCGGCGTCCTGTGCGTGCTGCCGAGCGAGGCCGGTCCCCGACAGGAAGGTTTCGATACAGCCATACTTGCCGCAGGTGCAGGCCAAGCCGGGTCGTTCGTCGTCGTCCGGCCAGGGCAGGGGATTGTGTCCCCATTCGCCGGCCACGGCGTTGGCGCCGACCAGCACGTCGCCCCCGATAACGACTCCGCCGCCGCATCCGGTGCCCAGGATGACTCCG
>JBFWNZ010000146.1:0-9019 GCA_050250795.1 Alphaproteobacteria bacterium
GTTCAACGCATCGCGCAGCAAGGCCTACATCAGGCCTGGAAAATGCACATCGACGATAGCCTCCATCGTCTCGCGCTCGGGACAGCGGATGTAGTGGAAGAAACAGCGGCGCAGGAAGGCGTCCGGCAGTTCCTTCTCGTTGTTCGACGTGATGATGACGACCGGGCGGTTCTGCGCCTTCACGGTCTCGCGCGTCTCGTAGACGAAGAACTGCATCCGGTCGAGTTCCAGCAGCAAGTCGTTCGGAAACTCGATATCCGCCTTGTCGATCTCGTCGATCAGCAGGATCGGCCGGTCGTCGCTGACGAACGCCTCCCAAAGCTTGCCGCGGACGATGTAGTTGCGGATGTCGTGCACCCGCTCCTCGCCCAGCTGGCCGTCGCGCAGACGCTTGACTGCATCGTATTCGTACAAGCCGTGCTGCGCCTTGGTCGTGGACTTGATGTGCCATTCGATCAAGGGACGACCGAGCGCCCGCGCCACCTCATGGGCAAGAACGGTCTTGCCGGTCCCGGGCTCGCCCTTGACCAGCAAGGGTCGCTCCAGGGTGATCGCCGCATTGACCGCGATCGTCAGATCCTGGGTCGCGACATAGCTGTCGGTGCCTTCGAACCGCATCCTCGTCTCCTACATCCGCTGCGCCGCCGCCCGGACGGGCGCCGGATCACGCCGCCGCCAGCGCCGCCTCGATGGCCGCCAGGGCGGCACCCGCATTATCCGCCTCGGGGCCGCCTGCCTGGGCCATGTCCGGCCGGCCGCCACCCCCCTTGCCGCCGATGGCGCCGGCCCCAGCCCGGACAAGATCGACCGCGCTGAGCCGCGCCGTCAGGTCGTCCGTCACCCCGACCACAAGCGACGCCTTGCCGTCGTTGATCGCAACCACGGCCACGACGCCCGACCCGACCTCGCGCTTCAGCGAATCCACCAGAGGCTTCAGTTCCTTTGCCGGCACGCCATCGAGCAGGCGCGTCGCCAGCCGGATGCCCCCGATCTCCTTCGCTGCAGGCGCCGCGCCGCCGCCGCCGCCGGCCGCCAGCTTGCGCGTCAGTTCGGAGACCTCGCGCTCCAGCCGCCGCCGCTCCTCCATCAGGGTCTCGACCCGCGACGGCACATCGGCCGCGGCCACGCGCAAGGCCGACGCGACCGCCCGCAGCACGGATTCCTGGGCCGCGGCGAAGCGGCGCGCCGCCTCGCCCGTCACCGCCTCGATGCGGCGCACGCCTGCGGCGACCGCGCTCTCGCCGGTGATCTTGAAGAAGCCGATATCGCCGGTGCGCCGTACATGGGTGCCGCCGCACAACTCGGTGGAGAAGCGCAGCGCGTCGTTGCGGCCCATCGCCACCACGCGCACCTCCTCGCCGTATTTCTCGCCGAACAGGGCGAGCGCGCCCGCGGCCACCGCCTCGTCGGGCGTCATCAGCCGGGTCTCCACCTCGTCGTTCGAGCGAACGACCGCGTTCACCTCGGCCTCGATCGCCTGGAGCTCCTCGGCCGTCACCGCCTTGGGATGGCTGAAATCGAAGCGCAGATAGTCCGGCGAGACCAGCGAGCCCTTCTGCGTCACATGCTGGCCGAGATGCCGGCGCAGGCTGGCATGCAGGATATGCGTCACCGAATGATTGGCGCGCAGCCGGGCGCGGCGCTCGCCATCGACCCGGAACTCCACCGCATCGCCCAGCTTGATCGTGCCGTGCTTCACGATCCCGGCATGCACGATCATGTCGTCCAGGCGCTTGTTCGTGTCATCGACCGCGATCTCTCCACCTTCGTCGGTGAAGACGATGCCGGTATCCCCGCTCTGGCCGCCCGACTCGCCATAGAAAGGCGTCTGGTTGGCCAGCAACATGACACGAGTGCCTGCGGCAGCCTCCTGGACCGGCTTGCCCTCGACCACCAGCGCCTTCACGACGCCCTCGGCCGTCTCGGTCTCGTAGCCCAGGAACTCGGTCGCACCCACCTGCTCGCGCAGGTCGAACCACAATGCGTCGGTCGCCGCCTCGCCCGACCCGGCCCAGGCCTTGCGCGCCGCGGCGCGCTGGCGCTCCATCGCCGCGTCGAAGCCTTCGCTGTCCACCCCCCTTCCCTGGCTGCGCAGGATGTCCTGGGTCAGGTCCAGCGGAAAGCCGAAGGTGTCATAGAGACGAAAGGCGATCTCTCCCGGCAGCGGCTGTCCGGCGGCAAGCCGTCCGGTCTCGTCCTCCAGCAACCGCAAGCCGCGCCCAAGCATCTCCTTGAAGCGCGTCTCTTCCAGCTTCAGCGTCTCGCCGATCAGCGCCTCGGCGCGTCCCAGTTCCGGATAGGCCTGTCCCATCGCGCGCACCAGCGCCGGCACCAGCCGGTGCAGCAGCGGTGCGGTGCAGCCGAGCATATGCGCGTGTCGCATGGCGCGGCGCATGATCCGGCGCAGGACATAGCCGCGCCCCTCGTTCGAAGGCAGAACGCCGTCGGCGATCAGAAAGCTGCTGGCGCGCAGATGGTCGGCGATCACCCGATGCGACACCGCCCGCTCGCCGTCGGGCGAGGTTCCGCTCGCGTCGGCCGAGGCCACGATCAGGCCGCGCATCAGGTCGATGTCGTAATTGTCGTGCTTGCCTTGCAGGACAGCCGTCAGCCGCTCCAGCCCCATGCCGGTATCGATGGACGGATTCGGCAGAGGCACCCGCTTCCCGCCTTCCATCTGCTCGAACTGCATGAAGACGAGGTTCCAGATTTCGATGAACCGGTCGCCATCCTGATCCGGGCTGCCCGGCGGGCCGCCCGGGATGCCGGGGCCGTGATCGTAGAAGATTTCCGAACACGGACCGCAGGGGCCGGTATCGCCCATCGACCAGAAATTGTCGTCGGTCGCGATCCGGATGATGCGCTGGTCCGGCAGCCCGGCAATCCGCTTCCAATGGCCGGCCGCCTCGTCGTCATCGGCATAGACGGTCACCAGAAGCCGGTCGGCCGGCAGGCCGTACTCCTTGGTGATCAGGTTCCAGGCAAGCTCGATGGCGACATCCTTGAAATAGTCGCCGAAGGAGAAGTTGCCCAGCATCTCGAAGAAGGTGTGGTGCCGGGCGGTATAGCCGACATTTTCGAGGTCGTTGTGCTTGCCGCCGGCGCGTACGCATTTCTGCGATGTCGTGGCACGGTTGTAGGGCCGCTGCTCGGCACCGGTGAACACGTTCTTGAACTGCACCATCCCGGCATTGGTGAACATCAATGTCGGGTCGTTGCGCGGCACCAGCGGCGAGGATGGGACCACCGCATGCCCATGGCCGCGGAAATAGTCGAGAAAGACGCTTCGGATGTCGTTCGTCGTGGCCATGCCTTGCCCCTGCAACGCCGCCGCGTGCAGCCCGGTTTCTGAAACACGTCCGGAAGATGGCCCCCGCTCCCCGCGGGGACAAGCGGTTTTAGCGCGGCCTCTCGGCCGCTGTCCAGCGACGGGCGTCCAAATCGGCGAGACGGGGCAGTTCCGGCCGCCGGCGGGCATGTGCCGCCGGCGGCCGGCGAAGCATCAGGCCTTGGCGCCGCGCCCGCCCGTCCGGCGCCCCGCGCCATCGTCGTCCTGCGGCGGTGGCTGGCCTTCGTCTGACTCCTCGGCGGTCGGCCGCTCGAACATCGCGTCCGACAGCACGCCCGCCTTTTCCCGGATACGGCGCTCGATATCCGTCGCCACCGCCGGATTGTCCCGCAGGAACTGCTTGGCGTTCTCGCGGCCCTGGCCGATCCGCTGGTCGCCATAGGAGAACCAGGCGCCCGACTTGTCGACGATGCCCGCATTGACGCCGAGGTCGATCAACTCGCCGCTCTTGGACACGCCCTCGCCATACATGATGTCGAACTCGACCACCTTGAACGGCGGCGCCACCTTGTTCTTCACCACCTTGACGCGGGTCTGGTTCCCCACCACGTCGTCTCGGTCCTTGATCGCGCCGATGCGGCGGATGTCGAGGCGCACGCTGGCATAAAACTTAAGCGCGTTGCCGCCGGTCGTCGTCTCCGGATTGCCGAACATCACGCCGATCTTCATGCGGATCTGGTTGATGAAGATCACCATGCAGCGCGAGCGCGAGATCGAGCCCGTCAGCTTGCGCAGCGCCTGGCTCATCAGCCTTGCATGCAGGCCGACATGGCTGTCGCCCATCTCGCCTTCCAGCTCGGCCCGGGGCACCAGCGCCGCCACCGAATCCACGACCAGCACGTCGATGGCGCCGGACCGCACCAGCGTATCGGCGATCTCCAGCGCCTGCTCGCCGGCATCGGGCTGCGAGATCAGGAGTTCCTCGATATTGACGCCCAGCTTCTTGGCATAGCCCGGATCGAGCGCGTGCTCGGCGTCGATGAAGGCGCATGTGCCGCCGCTCTTCTGCGCCTCGGCCACCGCATGCAGCGCCAGCGTCGTCTTGCCCGAACTCTCCGGGCCGTAGATTTCGATGATCCGGCCGCGCGGCAGGCCGCCGATGCCGAGCGCGATATCGAGACCGAGCGAACCGGTCGAGATCGCCTCGACATCGGCCGCGTGGTCGCGCTGCCCCAGCTTCATGATCGAGCCCTTGCCGAAGCTTCGTTCGATCTGGCTCAGAGCCGCTTCGAGTGCCTTGGTTTTGTCCGACATGTCCTTCTCGATCAGGCGCAGCGCGGTTTGCATGGGTGATCCCTCATTCCTATGGCACAGACCCAGGAGACGCAACGAAAGGGATCGTACCATCTTTGTTCTCTTGCGCAAGTTCTTTCTATGTTCTTCCGCAAGGATACGGTCACCTTTCCGGGCATGGCCGCCCCGGAATCGGAAAAATCTTTTTATAACAAATAGGTGGAGAACGCCGCGGAGGGTGGGAGACGGTACTCTACCCCATCGCTTCCTTCACCTTCGCCGCCAGTTGCTGGAGGCTGAAGGGCTTGGCGAGGAAGTGCAGATCGGGCATTGCCTCCACCTCCTTGGCGACCGAGTCCTGGGTATAGCCGGAGATGCAGATGACCGGCAGATCCGGCATCCGGTCGCGCGCGGCACGGATTACCGTGGCGCCGTCCACCGCCGGCATCACCATGTCCGTGACGAGCAGATCGAAGCGCTCCTGCGCCAGCAGCGCGAGCGCAGCCTCGCCGTTACGCGTCTCGGTCACGATATAGCCCTTGCCCCGCAATGCGCGGGCGCAGAACAGCCGCACGGCATCCTCGTCCTCGACCAGCAGGATGCTGCCGCCGCCGGTCAGGTCCGCTGCGCCCTCGCCCTCGCCGCCGGCCGGCTCGGCGGCCGCGCCGGTATAGCGCGGCAGGAAGATGTCGAAGCGCGCGCCCTGGCCCGGCCCGGCGCTGTCCACGAAGACGAAGCCGCCCGTCTGCTTGACGATGCCATAGACGGTGGCCAGCCCAAGCCCGGTGCCCGACCCCACTTCCTTTGTCGTGAAGAAGGGCTCGAACAGATGCTCCAGATGCTCCGGCCGGATGCCGGTACCCGTGTCGGTCACGGTGACGCGCACATAGTCGCCGGCCGGCAGCATCGCGCCTTGCCGCATTTCGGGCTGCGGCTGGCGATGATTGGCGGTGGCGATGGCCAGCCGCCCGCCCTGGGGCATGGCATCGCGGGCATTGACCGCGAGATTGATGATCACCTGCTCGATCTGGCCCTGGTCGGCCCAAACCACGCCGAGGTCGCGTCCATGCACCATCTCGAGCGCAATGCTCTCGCCCAGCAGCCGCCGCAGCAGGTCCGACAGCTCGGCCAGGACGTCCGTCAGGACCAGGACGCGCGACTGCAGGGTCTGCTGGCGTGAAAAGGCCAGCAACTGGCGCACCAGCCGCGCCCCGCGATTGGCGTTCTGCTTGATCTGCATGATGTCGGCAAAGGACTGGTCGCCCGGCCCATAGCGCTGCAGAAGCAGGTCGCAGAAGCCGATCATGGCCGTCAGAAGGTTGTTGAAGTCATGCGCGATGCCGCCCGCCAGCTGGCCGACCGCCTGCATCTTCTGCGACTGGGCGAATTGCTGCTCCAGGCGGCGGCGCTCGGTCGCATCGCTCAGATGCAGCATCAGCGCACCCGGCATGTCGCCGTCCAGCGGGGCGCAGCGGATCGAGATCGCCCGGTCGGGATGGCCCGCGACGCGAATATCCAGGACCGCCACGGCCCCTTCCGAGGCCGCCGCCAGACGGTCCTCAAGCGCCGCCCGCTGGCCCGGCTCCGCAAAATCGCCGATCGGACGGCCGAGCGGAGCCGATGCGCTCAGCAGGCTGCGGAAAGCCGCGTTGGCGGCGGCGACCCGGCGTTCGCCATCCAGCAGGGCGATGCCGTTGGGGGTCCCCTCGAAGAAGCGCTGGAAGCGTGTCAGGTCCATCGCCATCGCCGCGAGGCGGCGCTCCGTCGCGCGCCGCCACGCGACGCACAACGCGGCAAACCCTGCGAGCCCGGCCCCGCCCAGCAACGCCGCCGGCCACCCCGACACCGCAAGCAGAACGACAACCGTCAGGGTTCCCAGTCCTGCGGCGGCTGCGCAGAACCGCTTGTCCCCCCCTTTCGGCGGCGCCATGCCCCCGCCTCGCCTCAATTAATCCGCGGGCCGCCCGGCGTACCCCGGCGCTTCAATCCCCAGACATAGCTGATGACCTTGGCCACCGCTTCATAGTGCTCGGCCGGGATTTCCTTATCCAGTTCCGCGGTGCCGTAGAGCGCGCGCGCCAGCGGCGGGTTCTCCACGATCGTTACCTCGTTCTCCTCCGCCACCTCGCGGATGCGCAAGGCGACGAAGTCCTGGCCCTTGGCGACGCATTTCGGCGCTTCCATCGTGTCAGGATCGTATTTCAGCGCGACGGCGAAGTGCGTCGGGTTCGTCACCACGACATCGGCCGTGGGCACCGCCTGCATCATCCGCGCACGGGCCCGCTCGATGCGGATCTGGCGCAGCTTCTGCTTCACGACCGGATCGCCCTCGGTCTGCTTGTACTCGTCGCGCACTTCCTGCTTGGTCATGCGCAACTGCTTGTTGTGCTGATAGCGCTGGAAGACATAGTCGGCGAGCGCGACCACCGTCATCACGGCCAGCACGCCGGTCACCAGCCGCACGACCAGGTAATGCAGTTCGTGCAGCAGCGTCAGCAAATCCAGGGTGGGCATCACATCCAGCTGACCGACCATGGACATCAGCGGGATTGCCGCAACCGCCGCGACGATCGCGATCTTCACCAGCCCCTTTATCAGCTCGGCGACCTGCCGGAACGACGCAATCCGCTTTGCTCCGGCAAGCGGACTGATCTTCTCCGGCTTCATCTGCAGCGCCTTGCTCGCGATGTGAAAGCCGTTCTGCACCAGCCCGGCGGCCAGCGCGAAGGCGATCAACAGCACGAACGGCACCAGCAGCACGCCGGCCGTCGCCAGGATCGTGTCCTGAAGCATGTCGAAGAGCGCCTGCCGGTCCAGCGCGAACAGATGCGGCGTCTCGATGAACTTGACCGACAGCCGCTTGATGTCGCTGGTCATGCCCGGCGCGAACACGATCAGCACGATCAGCGCGCCCAGCAGCATCAGCCAGGTGTTGACTTCGCGGCTGCTCGCCACCTGGCCGCGATCGCGCGCATCCTCCAACCGTTTGCCGGTCGGGTCTTCTGTTTTTTGTGAGTCGTCGGCGTCTTCCGACATCCGTCACCTTACCCGCAGCAGGCTGGCGAACGCGTCCTCGAAATGCCCCAGGAACCAGCCCATCGCCGTCCCCAGCACCATGCTCAGCACGCCGAGGCCGAGTATAATCTGAATCGGCAGACCGACAAAAAACACCGGCATCTGCGGCATCAACCGGGCCATCAGCCCCATGGCGGTGAAGAACAGCACCATCACCACCATGAAGGGCGAGGCGATCTGCAATCCGATGCGGAAACTGTCCGCCACCATCCGCGCCATCGCGTCCGCCATGTCGCCGAACAGTGGGGCCACGCCGGGACGGAAAACGGCGTAGCTGTCGACCAGCCCCATGAGCATGACGTGATGCGTGTCCGTGACGAGCACCAGCAGCACGCCCAGCAGCATCAGAAACACGCTGGTCAGCGCGCCCTGGTCGCCCAGCGCAGGGTTGAACAGCATCGCGCTGGCGAAGCCCGTCAGGAAGGATATGACCGTCCCGGCGGTGGCCAATGCCGACATCAGGATGCGCGCCAATGTGCCGATGAACAGCCCGATCAGAATCTCGCCCGTCACCAGCAGCACCAGGGCCGGAAAGTTGCCGGGAAGGGGCGGCAGGCCCGCCTGGACGATTCCCGTCAGGACAAGCGTGGTCAGCAAGGCGAACAACAGCCGCACATTGGCGGGGATATAGGCCTCGCCGAACCCCGGCATGATCATCAGCGCCGAGCCGATCCGGGCGAAGACCAGGATGTGGGCGAACACCTGGGCCGGAACGAACTCGATCAGCATGCCGCCTACTCGCTGCCGATGGCGATGATGCGGTCGGCAACGCCCTCGGTGAAGGTCTGCATCCGGTCCGCCATGAACGGCAGCAGCAGCAGCAGCGCAACGAACACGATCAGGATCTTCGGCACGAAGGTGAGCGTCATCTCCTGGATCGAGGTCAGCGCCTGGAACAGCGCGATGATCAGGCCGACGGCCAGGGCGACGAACATGATCGGCGTCGAGACGATGAGCATCGTCGTCACCGCCTCGCGGGCAAACTCCAGCGCCTGCTCACCGTTCATCGAAGGCGCCCCGCCCTAGATGGGCATGCGCATGATTTCCTGATAGGCCGTCAGTACCCGGTCGCGGACCGCCACCGCCGTCTGCAAGGTCAGTTCCGCATTCGTCACCGCCTGGACGACATCGGCAAGGTCCGCCTTGCCGGCGATGGCGTCGGCCGTCACCGCCTCGGCCTTGCGGCCGCTCTGGACCACGTCCTCAGCGGCGGCGCGCACCATCTGGGCGAAATTTCCCTGGCCGCCGGACGCCGCCGCGGCAGCGGTCTCGCCGCCGGCCTGCTCGCCCAGCCGCGCCGCGCGATTGAAGGCGCTGATGGCATTCGAGACGTTCACCGCCATTCCTGCACACTCCCCTCCG
>JBFWNZ010000147.1:0-8978 GCA_050250795.1 Alphaproteobacteria bacterium
ATCGCGGCCGACACCCATGCGCCGACCACTGCCCCATAGAAAACGGCGACCCGTCCCGCGAGCCATAGCAAAAGAAGAAGAACCAGCGGAAAGCCTTGAAGCGGCGCCCGGCCTGTCCAGTTCGGCACGGCCGTCAGCAGGAAGCCGGCGATAGCAGCCCCGACATAGCCGAACAGCATCTCGTGCACATGCCAGCGGACCGGGTCGAAGGCACCGGGATAGGCGATGTTGCCATGCATGACGACGGTCCAGAGCGCCATGGACGCCACCGCCCACAGCCCCGCCGCCAGAAAGAACGGCCGGAACCCCGCTTCCAGGAAAGCGGGTCCGCGACGGTGCATTGCATTGTCCATTGTCCTCACCTCCGGCATGCCGGCCCACTAGGACCCAGCCGGCGCCCGTTCGCAACCCGGCGCGACAATCGGTCCCGGCAGCGCTCCGTCCTGCGATTGCAATGCTTTCTCCACCTCCCGTCTTCGGGTACCCTGAACGCTCTTCCTTCCTGAAGCCGATCCGATATGTGAGGGACTTGGCGGTCTTGCGTTCCCTGGCCGACATCCGCATCCGCACGGTGGCCGTCATCCTTCTGGCCGTCACCATCAGCCTGGGCGCGGCGATGGTGATCGAGATCGGGCGGATCGGCGCGCATGCCCGCTTCGTCGCCGAGAACTGGGAGAAATTCGACGCCGAGCGGTCGGAGCGAACCCGGCTCGAAGACGTGCTGGCAAGTTCCACTGGATTCGGCGGCTTCATCCATTACTTCAAGAACTATGTGCTACGCGGCGGCGATGCGGATGCCGGACGGGCGCGGGAAGCATTGGGCGTCGTCTTTCAGGCGATCAAGGCGTACCGGCGCCTCGAACTGTCTCCCATCGATACGGCCGCGCTGGACGACATCGAGAAAACCTTCCGCGACTACAGCGAGCGCCTGAATGTCGCCGTGCAGATGCGCGATGTAGGGCAATCGGCGCTGGCGATCGATGCCGTCGTCCGCACCGACGACCGTGCCGCCATCGAAGGCATCGAACGCCTGCGCCGCCAGACCGTCTACGAAGTGATTGGCGGGGAGGATCATCTACGGCCGGGGAAGTTCCTCCTGCTCGGCCAGTTGCGCATCGCGCTCGGCTATGGCGGGCTGGTCCATTGCTTCCGGAACTATGTCCTGCGTCGCGAGGAACCGGACCTGCAATGCGCTTATGAAAAGGCGCAGGATGCCCAAGATCTGATCTCCGACTACCGCGCGGCCGGCGTGAATCAGACCGAGGCGTTCGCGCTCGCCGACCTCGCCACGATGGTCGGCGCATTGGAGTCCGCGATGGACCTTATGGCCTCGTTCCGGCCGATGACTGTCGAATCGCTGCCGCCCTTGGATATGGATGGCCGGCTGGCGATCAACGAGACCCCCGGCCTCAGCGCCTTTGTCACGCTTCGCCGCGAGCTCACCCGCGAACAGGAAAGCCGGGCGCAGCGGGTCGAAACGGCGCTGCATGCCCTGAACCGCGAGACGCGCCTGTCCCATTGGGCGGTCGTTCTAGGCACTGTGACGACCCTCTCCTTCCTCGCCTTTGCCTTTTTCATGCTGGTGATGCGGCCGATCGGACGGCTGACGGACGCGACGCGACGGCTTGCTGAGGGCGAGGGCATCGACGTTCCCTATGTCGGCCAGAAGAACGAGGTCGGCACCATGGCGCGGGCCCTGACCGTATTCAAAGCGAACGCGGAACGAACCCGAGAGGCGGAACGGCAACTCGCCGACAACGCCCTAACGCTCAAGCGCCAGCTCACCGCGTCGCGCGCCATTCAGGATACGGTCGAACGTCAGGCTCAGGAGACGGAGCGGCTCAACGACGTACTCAAGACCGAGCACGACAAGCTGGAACAGGTTCACGCCTTCCTGGACGTCGTGATGAACTCGCTGTCGCAAGGCGTGGTCGTCTTCGATACCGAGAACCGCATCGTTCGCGCCAACGACGCGTTCATCAAGCTGCTGCGCCTTCCGCCGGACTGGCTGGCGGAGGATCGCACCATGGAGGATTACATCCGCCTCTGCGCGTCGCGCGGCGATCTGGGGCCGGGAATCGTCGATGACATCGTGCGCGAGCGGATGGCACGCGTCGTGACGCTGGGCGCCAAGATCTGGAACCGTTACGAACGCACCCTGCATGATGGCACGGTCCTGGAGGTCTTCGGCGAGCGGCTGCCCGACGGCGGCGTGGTCGCCACCTATTCCGACGTCACCGAACGCAAGCGCGCGGAGGAACGTATCCGCGCCATGGCCCTGACCGACCCGCTGACGGGGCTCGCCAACCGGAACCAGTTCGGCTTGCGGCTCGACGACGCGATCAAGATTTCCCGCCGCGAGGATTTGCGGGTCGGCCTGATGCTGCTCGATCTCGACAAGTTCAAGGCGGTCAACGATACCCATGGCCATCCCATGGGCGATGCGCTGCTGATCGAGGTGGCGCGGCGCCTGCAGCGCATCGTACGCGAGGTCGACACGGTGGCGCGGCTGGGCGGCGACGAATTCGCCGTGATCTTCCCCATGGTCCAGGCCAAGGACGAACTCAGCTACCCGGCCAGCCGGATGGTGGCGTCGCTGACCGAACCGATTGCCGTCAACGGCGCAATCCTGCAGATCGGAACCAGCATCGGGATCGCCTTCTTCCCGGACCATGCCGGTTCGCCGGAAGCGCTGACGAAATGCGCCGACGAAGCGCTCTACACGGCCAAGGCTGCCGGCCGGGGCCGCTTCGTCTTTTACGACGATCTGCCGAAGCCAGCCGCTGCCCAGGCATAAGGCTGGGCCGGTCTCAGGGAACCCGCATCACGATCTTGCCGGTGGTCTCGCGGTTTTCCAGCGCCGCATGCACGGCTGCCGCGTCGCCCAATAGCCAGTCCCGGCTGCGGTCCACCGCCACCTCCATCCCGTCTTGCCAGTAGTCGAACAGATCGCGCGCCGCGGCCCCGATTTCCTCGGCATTGCGCATGTAATGGGCCAGATGCGAGCGGGTGACGAAGATCGAGCCGTTCTCGGCAAGGTCTTCCATCGGCCGGACGCAGTCGGGAATGCCCGACGCCGCGCCGTACAACGCGCAGACACCGCGCACGCGCAGCGCCTTCATCGACCGGCGATAGGTCTCCAGCCCGACCGAATCATAGGCGACATCGACGCCGCGCCCGCCCGTGATCTCCCTCACCCGCGGCAGGAAGTCCTCCTCGCGATACAGGATGACAT
The DNA here is from genome assembly GCA_050250795.1 of Alphaproteobacteria bacterium. Taxonomy (GTDB): domain Bacteria; phylum Pseudomonadota; class Alphaproteobacteria; order UBA8366; family UBA8366; genus JBFWNZ01. Next base: position 3,236 of record JBFWNZ010000147.1, read on the forward strand.
GGTCCGCACCCAGCCCGCGCACGATCTCCGCCTTCTCCGGCGTGCCCACCGTCGCGATGACATGGGCGCCGCGGCGCTTCGCCATCTGCAGCATCATCTGGCCGACCGACCCCGCCGCCGCGTGCAGCAGGGCCCAATCGCCGGGCTTGAGCGGGAACAGGGTGTGCGTCAGGTAATGCGCCGTCAGGCCGCTGATCATCAGCGCGACGGCCGTGTCCGCCGGCATGTTGCGCGGCGCCCGCACCAGCTTCCAGGCCGGCACCTTGGCGTATTGCGCATAGGAATGGTGGCCGAGGCAGTAGGTCACGGTCTCGCCGAGCGTCCAGCCGGTCACGCCGGCGCCCAGCGCGGCCACCTCGCCATAGCCGTCGATGCCCGGGATATAGGGCAGATGGGTCGCATAGGTGTGCGGCGGCGCGTAATAGCCGCGGCGCATATAGGTGTCGCCGAAGCTGGCCCCGGAATGGCTCAGCCGGACAAGCACCTCGCCCGGCCCCGGCTCCGGACGGTCCGTCTCGCGCAGCACCAGAACCTCCGGCCCGCCGAATTCCAGCATCTGGATCGCCTGCATCCTCGCCATCGCTTCCTCCCTGCGCGGTGGCATGCTTGGCAAAGCCGCAGCCCCGCGCCTATGGTTTGCCGCTTCGTCCGGCGGCCTCCGCATTACAGCATGGCGGCGCACCGGCCCCAATCGGGAATGCCAGATTGACCGCAACCACCGATCCCGCCACACCCGTCGAGGTGCTGCACGTCATCACCGACCTCGATGTCGGCGGTGCCGAGCGGATGCTGGCCACCTATCTCACCGGTCCGCGCGACGGTCGCATCCGGCACCGTGTCGTCAGCCTGAAGCCCGAGGGTATTTTCGCGGCCGCTCTGCGCAAGGCCGGGATCGAGGTGGTCTCGCTCGGCATGGGGCGCTGGCCGAACCCGCTGGCCCTGCTGCGGCTCGCCTGGCTGATCCGGCGCTGGCGCCCGGATGTCGTTCAGACCTGGATGTACCATGCCGACCTGATCGGCAGCCTCGCGCTGCTGCTGTCCGGCCGCCGCGCGCGGACCCATCTCAACTGGGGCATCCGCTGCTCCGACATGGACCTGGCCGAATACGGCCCGATGCTGCGCGCCGTGATCGGCACCTGCCGCGCGCTCTCGGGCCTGCCGGACCGGATCGTCGCGAACAGCGAGGCCGGCCGCCGCTTCCATCGCGAAACGCTCGGCTATCGCGATTCCGACTGGCGGGTCGTCCCGAACAGCATCGATGCCGACCGCTTCCGCCCGGACCCCGGCCATCGCGCCGCCGTCCGGGCCGAGCTGGGCATCGGACCCGACGCGCCGCTGGTCGGCTGCTTCGCCCGCGTCGATCCGATGAAGGACTATCCCGGCTTCCTCGCCGCCCTCGACCGCCTGCCCGGCGTCCAGGCCCTGGCCGTCGGCAAGGACACAGAGCATCTGCCGGCACGGCCAGGGCTTCACCGGCTGGGCCGCCGAGACGACGTCGAACGGCTCTACGCTGCCTGCGACCTGCTCGTCCTGCCCTCCGCCTTCGGCGAGGGGTTCCCGAATGTGGTCGGCGAGGCGATGGCCAGCGGCGTCGTGCCGGTCGCAACCGATGTCGGCGACAGCCGCGCGATCGTCGGCGAGGTGGGACGGATCGTGCCCCCGCGCGACCCGGACGCCCTCGCCGCGGCGGTTCGGAGCCTGCTCGACGAGCCGGCGGATCGGCGGGCCAATCGCGCCGCAGCAGCGCGCGCGCGCATCCTCGACACCTACACGGCAGAGGCAGGGGCCGGCGCGGCGGGGTTCGACCGGCTGTTCCGCGAACCCCTCGCCCCGGTATCGGCCAGGCCGCTGCAACCGGTTCTAGCGGTGGCCAGCGCCATCGTCTCGCGGCTCAGCGTCTTCGCCGTACTGATCCTGGCTGCGCGGCTGCTCGATGCGCGCGAGTTCGGCGCCTTTGCCGTCACCGGCGTCGTCATGGCGCTGGTCATGGCGCTGGTCTCGGGCGGCGGCGACATGTGGCTCAACCCGTTCACGCAACGCGGCGCCGGCGACCGGCCGCGCGCGCCGCGCATCTGGGGCGCCTATCTGGCGATCTGCGCCACCATCGCCGCCCTGGTCGGTGGCGGCATGGCGGTCGCCGTCTATCTGTTCGGCCGCAGCGACAGCGGGATCGGCCTGGGCGCGCTGGAGGGCTATCACGCGGCCGCCGTTCTGGGCGTCCTGGGCGGGGTCTTCGCGGGTTTGACCGAGACGCTTCTGGCGATCATGCGCGCGAGCGGACGGGTGGCGGCCTTCTTCGTCGTCCGCGACCTGACCCTGCCGCTGGCAACGCTCGGCCTGTTCGTGTGGGTCCAGCCGCCCAGCGCCTTCGACGCCGTGCTGGTCCAGACGGTGGCGGCCTTCGGCGCCTGCCTGTTCGTCGGGCTGCGGGTTCTGGGCGACCGTCCTTCGCTGCCCCTGCCGGGGCGCCTGCGCGGCGCCGCGCGACGCCGGGTGATCGGGCACACGCTGGGCCTCATCTACGGCAATCTGGGCTCGCGGCTGTCGATCTATGTCGATGTCCTCGTCCTGACCTATCTGCTCAGCCTGGACGATCTGGGCCATTACCGGGCCGCGACCCAGTTCGCCATCGGCTTCATGGTGGTGCAGCATTTCGTCTTCCTGACCCTGCCCTGGCAGATGCGGCGGGCGGGCCCCGGCGCGGTCGCCGTCGAGGCGCTGCGCCGGGTGCAGACGCGCCAGCGGCTGCTGCTGGCCCTGTCGGCGCTGGCCGCGGCAATCCTGATGCTGGCAGCCGATCCGATCATGCGGCTGCTGGGACCGCACTTCGTCGACGCCGCCCCCATCTTCCAGCTTTATGTCCTGTTGCGTGCGGTCGGGCTGATGTGGGGGCCAAATCACGAACTGCTGGTCAGCAACGGCCGGGCCGGTTGGGACGCGCATGCCAATCTGGTCGGGGTCGCCGCATGGCTGCTGGCCTTCGCCGCCGCCTATCTTGCCGGTGCGAACCCGGTGGCCGCCGCCATCGCGGCCAGCGCCACCGGCGCCATCGCCGCCCAGGGGATGCGCTACAGGCTGGTCGGCCGGGCCGGCCTGATCCCCGTCACGGGGCATCCCTTCGGCTGGACGCTGCCCGCCCTGCTGGCCGCAGGCATCGGGGCGGCGGCACCGCTGATCCTATGAACGCATGGCCGCAGCCAAGGCGGCCTGCATCGCCGAGGCCGCCAGGAACAAGGCCGCCAGCCACCAGCTCTGCCAGATTCCATAGCTGAAGTGCAGCACGGCAAGCGCCGTGCCCAGCATGCCCAGCACCGATGCCGCAACGGCGCGCGGCACCGGCAGCGCGGCTGCCCGCCAAAGCAGCAGCAGCCCAAGCGCCAGCCAGGCAAGACCGCCCGGATAGCCCAGCTCCATCAGAATCTGCAGCGACGCGTTGTGCGGGTGCAGCGGCATGATCTCGCCGCCAGCAAGATAGCGTTTCAGTTCGGGGTCCATATCCGGCTTGTCCGCGACCCCGATCGCTGCCGCCGCCGTCTGCTTACCCCCCGGCATGGCACGCGACGCCTCCAGCCCCCACCCCCGCAGCGGGTGCTCGGCGATCCGCGACGCCGCAAAATGCCAGATGTAGAGCCGATGCGCCGCGCCATAGAGTGGGGAACTCGCGCCGGGATGGGCAGTGGCAGTCGCCGCCAGCTCGGCCGTCACGGTATCGACCCGATCCACGCCGCGCAGAAACCAGGGGCCGGCCGTCACACTCGCGATCAGCGCCGCGGCCAGAAGACCGGCCGCCAGCCTCGGCGCCGCCAGGGCGATAGCCGCAACCGCAAGACCGCCGGCAAAGGCCAGCAGACCGACGCCGCCGGTGGAATGCGCCAGAGCGAAGAGCACGCCGGCGCACAGACCCAGCGCCGCAAGCCGATATCCCCGCGCAATCAGCAGAACGACGGCCGGCCATGCCAGCAAGGCGAGCAGCGTTTCAGGCTGGTTCAGTTCCGCTGCGACAGGCGGCGCCCGCAGCCCCAGGATCGTCCGCGACGCCCGGCTGATCGCCGCCCCGGACAGGGCATCCAGCGCAAAGATCGCGCCGAAGGCCAGGATACCCACAAGGAGAACAAGGCCCGGCCGTCGGTCCGCCGCCGCGATCCGGCCGGCACAGATGGCCAGGAACAGTCCTGCCGCCAGTTCGAAGATCAAGCGCACACCGCGGTCGAGCGCACGGCCGGGATCGACGGCCCAGAATGCCGACAGGAGAGAGAGCGCGAGGATTGCCGCCAGACACGCCGCCACCCATCGGTCCGCCCCCAGAAGGACGATTGCCGAGGGATTCAGCGCCAGCAATGCGACGGCCGCCACCAGCAGCAGCAGCGTCAGCTGGGTCGGCGCGAAATGAGCCAGGAGGGGCAGCAGGCCGAACGTAGCGCAGAGCACGAACGCCGGCCCCCGAGACGGTCCCCGCCCTGCCCATGCAGCGAGCCGCATCAGCGGTCGGTCTCGCGCGCCGTCATCAACCCCGCCACCGCGCGGATCGCAGGATCGGCGCTTGCCTCCAGCGCCCGGATGACCCCCACCCGGTCTTCCGGACGCCGGTTCTGGCTCAACTTGAACTTGCCCTCGATCCGCGCGATGGGAATCTCGAAGCCGACGATCCCGCGCAGCATGCCGCGCACGAGGTCGCGATCCAGGCTGTCGAGCGACCACGGCTTCTCCAACCAGGCCTCGTTCGCCGCCACCAGCCTGTCCAGCATGCCGTATAGGCGATCCGGGTCGTCGACGATCCGCGGCGCCCCATAGGCATGGACCGCCACATAGTTCCAGGTCGGCACCAACGGCCCCGGCGCGTACCAGGATGGCGAGACATAGGCATGCGGCCCCTGGAAGATCGTCAGCACCTCCGTGCCTGCGGCAAAGGCCCGCCAATGCGGATTCGCCCGCGCCATATGGGCGACCAGCGTGTCGCCTTCCAGCAGGAAGGGCAGATGCGTGGCGAACGGGGCGCCGTCGACCGTGCCGACGAGCAGACCGAAGCTGTTGTCGCGGATCACCGCGTACAGCGTCTCGCGGTCGGTCTCGTCGAAGGCCTTGGGCACGTACATCGTCTTGCGCTCCTCGTTTCAGGGCCGCAGCCGGGCCGAATCGCCCCTCAGCACCGCATCCAACTCCGCCGCCACCCGCGCCAGGACGGCGTCCCAACCGCCCGGCGCCGTCTGCCGGAACAGGCGCATTTGCGGATACCAGGGGGTGTCTTCGCGACCCGGCAGCCAGCGCCAGTCGGGCACGAAGGGGATCAGGGTCCAGACGGGGCGGCCAAGCGCGCCGGCCAGATGCGCCACCGACGTGTCGACGCTGACCAGCAGGTCGAGGGCCTGTAGCGCGGCCGCGGTATCCGCGAAATCTCCGAAGGACGGCCCCAACGGCTCCAGCCCCTCGAAGGAAACCTCCGGCGTATCCTTATGCAGCAGATAGGCCGCGACATCCGCCCGGTCCCAGAGCGGCCGCAACATCTCAAGCCGAAGCGAACGGTTCTTGTCGTTGCCGTGGCTGGGGCTGCCGGCATGCACCAGACCGAGCCGGAACCGGCCGGGGTCCAGACGCTGCCGCCATTCCGCCGCCCGTTCCGGATCGGCCGCGAGATAGGGGATGTCGGCCGGGATCGTGCCCAGATCGGTGCCGAACACCGCCGGCAGGTCCAGCATCGCGATCTGGCAGTCGAACGCGACGCGGTCGAGATCGACCCGCTGGTCCG
>JBFWNZ010000148.1:0-8965 GCA_050250795.1 Alphaproteobacteria bacterium
GACTACGCCGAGCGCAAGCGCCGCGCCGCCGCGGTGGCGGAGACGCTGGGCCGCCTGACCGGGCAGCTTGAGGCGGCAGGCCTGCATCCCGGCATCGTGTCGGGCGCCGGCACCGGCACGCATGAGATCGACGGCCTGGCCGGGCATTATTCCGAGCTTCAGGTCGGCAGCTACATCTTCACCGACGACGACTATTTCCCCGTCCAGCTTCGCGAGGGCGAGACGCACCCCTTCGAGCCGGCGCTGTTCGTGGCCTGCACCGTGATCGGCGTGAACCATGTGGGCGTGGGCGTGACCGATGGCGGCATCAAGCGCTTTGCCATGGACCGCGGCAAGCCGCAGATCCTGCGCGGCGCACCCAAGGGCGCGACCCATTCCTCGCGCAGCGACGAGCATGGCCAGTTGACCCACCCCGAGGGCAGCCCACCGCCGGTGCGCGGCACGGTCATCGAGTGCCTGACCCCGCATTGCGACCCGACGGTCAACCTGTACGACCACTATCATGTCGTGCGCGGCGACACGCTGGTCGATATCTGGCCGGTGGACGCCCGCGGCGCGATCTGACCGGCCCCGGAACGACTGGCGCTGGTGGCGGTAATTTGGTAATGCCGCCCGACGCCCCGTTTCCGGAGACCAGGATAACAGAATGACGTTCCGCTTAGGCCTGACTGCCCTCCTCGCAGCGACGCTGATGCTCGGCATGCCGCTCGACGCGGCCCATGGGCAGATGAAGCGGGAACTGAAGGGAGGACGCAGCGGCGGGCCGTCCGAGGGCGGCGGGCGCGGCGGCCTGTCGGAGCGGATGCAGAACAAGACCATCGCCCCGACCGGCCTCTACCCTGCCTTTCCGGCCGGACAGGAATGCCCGCCGATCTCGTCGCCCTTCGGCTCGAACACGCGCTATGACGGCAGCGAACGGCCGGCCGTGGTCAATGGCGGTCGCCATGGCGGCATGGATGTGACCTTGGTGCCCGGCACGCCGCTGCTGGCGATGGCCGATGGCGAGATCGTCCACAAGGGCGAAGGTGGCCAGATGGAGGGAATCTATCTGTGGATCCGCCATGCGCCGCAGGACACCGGCTTCCCATTCTGGGTGTTCAGCAAATATCAGCACCTGCAGCGTCTGCCCGACCTGCCGGTCGGCAGCCGCGTGACCGCGGGACAGGCGATCGCAATCGGCGGCGACACGGGGACCGAAGATGGCCATTTCGGCAGCGAAGGCTACGCCCACCTGCACGTTTCCAGCTTCTTCGGGCCCAGCGCGAATTTCGAGCTGATGGGCACCGCCGGCTCCATGGTCAAGGCGGAAGCCGCCGTCACCGGCGATCCAATGGCGCTCTATCTCGACGATCTGCCCAATCCGGACGCCGTTCCGGCACTGCCGGACGTGCCGCGTGCGGTGCCGGTCGGAATCGTGGATCGGAACGGCAACGTCCTGCCGTCGGGAAGCCGAAAGGTCTGGCCGCTCGCCTGTCATTGACCGCGCCTTACGGCAGCGCGCATCCATGCGGCGAACGAGCGCGACAGAAGGGGCCACACCATGCCGTCCATCGGATGCTCAAGCCCGCTTGCGCTGCGCGGCGCCCTGGCCGCCGCCCTTTCGGCCGGCCTCGCCTTCGCCGGCGCGGCCCGGGCGGCGGATAGCCCGCCCGTCCGCATCGATCTGCGGCCGGCGCCGCGGATCGCGCTGTATGACGGCATCCCGCGCGCGGATTCCAACAGCCCCGTCCATCGCTGGCAGGGGCGCCTCTACGCTTTCGTCTCGCATTACGAGCCGCGCGGGCATAGTTACCGACGTATCGGCACCACCGCCCTGACCTTCGCCGAGCCGATGCAGCCGGTGCGAATCGCGAACGACCCCGACCCGAGGATCGGCAAATGGATCGAGTCCGTCTGGCGCGACCCGTCCGGGCGCCTGTACGGCTGGTACCATGCCGAGGGCTATGCCCCCTGTCCGCGCGACCTGCGGCTGCCGCATCTGGGCGCGGCGGTGTCGGCCGATGACGGGCTCACCTGGACCGTCATCGCCGACCCGCTGCTGGCCGCCCCCGCCGACCAGACCGATTGCAGCTATCGCAACGGCTTCTTCGGCGGCGGCTATGGCGACTTCTCGGTGCTGCCGGATCGCGCGGGCCGCTTCCTCTATGTCCACTTTTCGTCCTATGTCGCCGACGAGACGGCGCAGGGCATCGCCGTCGCCCGCTATCCGCTGGCCCGGCGCGACAACCCGGCCGGCGCGGTCGAGGTCTGGACGGCCGAGGGCTGGCGCCCCGCCGGCACCGCCCTGCCCAAGCCGCTCTGGCCGCAGGAGCGCGGCTGGCGCCATCCCGACCCGACCGGCTTCTGGGGACCGGCCCTGCATTTCAACACCGCCCTCGACCGCTTCGTCATGCTGCTGAACCGGACCGAGGGCGCGACGGGCAACTGGCGGCAGGAGGGCATCTACGCCGCCTTTACCGACGATCCCGCCGACCCCGCCGCCTGGACCCCGCCGCTGCGCATCCTGGCCGGCGGCGACTGGTACCCCCAGGTCGTCGGGCTGGGCGAAGGCGACGGCGACACCCGCGCGGGCGACGAGGCCCGCTTCTTCATGGCCGGCGCTTCGGCCTGGACCATCCGGTTCGAACCGGCCGGCGACCGGGCCGCGGGGCAGCCGCCCGTGACCGTGACGGGCGAGGCCGTCCGGGCCGGATCCCTGCTCGGCGGCACCGGGGACACCCCCGCCGCCGGCCGCCGGCCACTGCGCTGACGCAACCGCCCTGGGCTGCGAACAAGGCCGCAAATGTAAACATCGGTCCGCCCCGCCGCCTCCCTGGTCCGCGTGCCGGCCGGATCCGATCCGAAAAATGTCATCATATGTAAACAGGGCCTCCGGATGCGCCGCGTTCCGGCGGCGGGGGAAGCCCCAGACATAGGAACAAATGAGGAATATTCCAAGGGCGCCGGACGCGCCGCGCGCCCCGCGCGCCTAAAAGATCAAGGCGAACAGCCCGATCACCACCAGCAGACCGATCAGGAAGATCGTGCCGACGACCCCGCCGATGAACCGCAACATCCCGTACCTCCCGTTCCCCAGCCGGGGCAAGACGCCCCCGTGGGGTCAACAGCGGGGCATGGGAGTAGGTTCCGGACATGACTGCGGCGGGAAGACGACCTCCCCGCCGCGGCCGGTCTTGCGGCCTATTGGTGGCCGCGCTTCTGGGCGTCCTCGATCAGCTTGTCAACGCGGCCGGACTCCACGCCCTTGGCGAGCAGCTCGGCGAACTCGGCCTTCATGGCGTTGCATTTCGACGCCTTGGAGAAGCCGACATACATGCCGAAGGAATCGACCGGCTTGTCCAGGAATACGACCTTGTCCGCGAGGCCCATCTTCTCGGCCTCCAGCTTGCCCGGATACAGGCCGATGATGAGGTAGTCGGCGCGCTTGTCCATCAGGGCGGCAAAGGCCTTGTCCACGCCGTCGGCGCGGGCGACGGTCAGGCTGGCGGCCATGAAGGCGTCGAACTTGTTGCCGAAGCTCTCGCCCGCATTGGTCACGCCCTTGCGGCCCTTGAGGTCGTCCCAGCCGGCGAAGGCAAAGCCCTCGCCCTTGCGCACGACGATGGAAACCGGGTCCATCATGAAGGGCGGATCGACATAGTCGAGCCACTTCGCCCGCTCGTCATTCTTGTAGATGCCGAAGATCGCGTCGGCCTCGCCGCTGCGGGTCGCGGCCTGGGCCTTGTCCCAGCCGCCGTAATCCTTGACCGTCACGGTCTTCACACCCATCCGGTCGGCGATGGCGGCGACCAGCTTGGGCGCCGCGCCGACCAGCGTGCCGTCCTTCGCCTCGGAGACCGGCGGATAGCTGGGATGGCCGGTGACGGTCAGCGACGGGCAGGCCCCCTGTGCGAAGGCCAGGGCCGGCGCCAGCAGCGCCGCGGCCAGCGTCGCCAGGAACGTCTTCTTCATCTTGCGGATTCCTCTGTGCTTGGAGTGCCGCCGCGGACGCGGCGGCGCGGTCATGCCCTTCCCCGCCGCATCTTGGAGCATATTCCGGCGCAAAGGGAAACCGGGGAACCCCGAGGCGCCCGCCCGTCGGGATGGCCAACGGACGGCACGCCAACGGAGACCGGCCGGCAGAACCAATCCGCCCGGTGCCCGTTCCATAGGAAGCAGCGGTAGCGGGCAACCATGGAGGCCGGACGATGAGCTATCTCCGATTCGCGGCGATGATCGCCGCATCGACCGTCGCGATGTTCGGCCTGATGTACCTGAACACCTATGCCGCCGATCATGTGCGGTTCAGCGAGACGCGCGCCTGGATGGCGCTGATGATGGGCGCGGCGATGGCCGCGGCGATGCTGGCCTTCATGCTGTCGATGTATGCGAAGCCACGGGTCAATCTGGCGATCTTCCTGGCCGCCGCGGCGGCCTTCGCCGGCGCCCTGTGGCTGGTGCGCAGCCAGGCGACCATCGACGACATCGACTACATGACGGCCATGATCCCGCATCATTCCATCGCCATCATGACCAGCGAACGCGCGAAGATCAGGGACCCGCGCGTGCGCAGGCTGGCAGACGGCATCATCGAAGCGCAGCGGCGCGAGATCGGCGAGATGGAGCGACTGATCGACGACCTGCGGCGCAACCCGGTTCCGGAGGATGCACCCCCGATTGCGCCTGGCAGCAGCGGCGAAGGCGCCCGCCCCGCGGACTCATAATCCTTGCCGCCGGGCCGAGGGCCGCTAGGCTGGCAGCGGCAACGGGGCGGACGTTCGAATGACGGACGGGCAGAGGAGACAGGTCGTCGTCTTCGGCGTCAGCAACATGCTGGACGACGTGTTCGACTGCATTCTGGCGCTGGGGCATCGCGTGGCGCGGGTGGTGACGAACCATCCGGAAACGCTGCGTCCGCGCACCCGCGGCGCCGCCGACCGGATCGCCCGCCTGCCCGAACCGCCGGATTTGCTGGCGCTCGACGATTACCGGCCGCAACCGGGCGAAATGCATGTGCTGGGCACGACCAGCCCGGCGCGCGAATCGCTGGTCGAGCTGCTGGCCGGACGGCACGGCATCCTGCTGGCGACGCTGGTGCATCCCGCGGCCTATGTCTCGCCGCTGGCGCGGCTGGGCGCGGGCGGGTTCGTCGGCGCCGGATCGGTGGTGGCGCCGGGCTGCGAGATCGGCCCGCATGTCTTCGTCAACCGCGCCGCCAGCATCGGCCATGACTGCACGGTGGAGGCCTATGCCCGCATCCAGCCCGGCTGTCATATCGGGGGGCATGTGCGGATCGGGCGCGGCGCCGAGATCGGGATCGGCGCCTGCATCGTCCAGGAACGGCATATCGGTGCCGGGGCGCGGGTCGCGGCGGGCGCAGTCGTGGCGCGTGACGTCGCGGCGGGCGAATCGGTGGCCGGCGCCCCGGCGCGGCGGACCCTGCGCATGCGCGGCGACGCTTCGTGACCCGACGGCCGCGCGTCGGGCTGGCCGTCGCCGAGGACCTGCACGATTACGGGCTGTCGCGCCATCTGAGCGAGAACTATGCCGCCGCCTTCCGCCGGCTGGGCTGGGAGGCGGCGGCGGAAACGCTGCGGCCGGACGATCCGCGGCCGCTGCGCCGCCTGCTGGCGCCGGGAACCGATCTGCTGTTCACCCATGGGGGGCGGCTGATGGCGCCGGGCGGGCCGCTGGGCGACGGCATCGGCGCCGCCCTGCGCGCTGCCGACAAGCCGGTGCTGATGCTGCTGGCCGATCCGCCCTTCAGCCCCTGGCTGCCGCCGATCCTCGACCGCCTGCCGCCGCGGACGGCGGCGTTCGCCATCGATCCCGGCTTCCTGCCCGGCCTGCCGGCCGCATTGGCCGCGCCCTATCTGCCCTGCGCGCATCTGCTGGACGGGCACGGCCCGGCGGCGACGCAGGACAAGGACATTCCGCTGCTGTTCGTCGGCGCGCTGGGCGATCCCGACGCGGTGTGGCGGCAGGTGCCCCAAGCGGACAAGCCGGCGTTCCGCGCCCTGACGGAAGCCGCCTCGGCGCAGCCGGACCGGCCGCTCGCCGAGCTGGCCGCGACGGTGCTGCCGGCGTGCGGCCACGCGGCCGAGGCCGGGGCCGCCGCGATCCGGGACCTGCTGCACCGCGCCGACCTGTTCCTGCGCAGCCGGCGGCGGCTGGCCTTTGCGCGGCGCGTTCTGCGCCATCCGGCGGTGCTGGTGGCGAATATCGACGCCGGGTTGCCGGACATGCATCCCGAAGCGCGGATCCTGCCGGCACAGCCCTTTCCGGCGATGCTGGCGCTGCTGCGACGCGCGCGCACGGCGGCGATTTGCCAGCCGAACTATCCCGGCGCACTGAACGAGCGCATCGTGTTCGCGATGCAGGCGCGCTGCGTCGCCATCGCCACCGCCAACCCGCGCACTCGGCAGCTGTTCGCCGAAGGGCGCGAGATTCTGTTCGCCGGCCCGGAGGGCGAGGACCTGGACGAGGCCGTCGCGGCGGCACAGGACGCCGAGGGCATCCGCGACGCCGCGGCGACGCGGGTCGCGGCGGACTTCACGCCCGACGGCAACCTGCGCGCCATGCTGGCCGCGATGGCGTCGGCAAGGCTGCTCGATCCGGGCCTGGCCGTGGCCGGCGGACCGCGCATGACGGTGCCGCCGCTGTTCTGACCGCCACCGCCCGAACGCCCGCCACCTTGATCGCCGGGGGCCGGGATCGCCGAACCGTGTTATGACTCGCGGCGGCCCCTTCCCTGCCCCGGCGGACCCGAGCATGTATTTCGACCTTCGGCTCTGGCAGTTCACGCGCGGCGTGCGCGGCCACATCCTGGCGACCGTCGCGGTCGGCGTCGCGGCCTCGGCGCTCGGCATCCTGCGGCTCGCCCTGCTGGGCTGGCTGATCGGCCGCGTGTTCCAGGGCGCGAGCCTGGGCGAGCTGGCGGCGCCGGCGGCGGGCGTAGCGGCGGCGATGCTGCTGCGCGGGGTCCTGGAGCACGCACGCGCCATGATGGCGCACGCCACGGCGGCGCGGGTGCAGCGCCATCTGCGGCGCGTGCTCTACGACAAGATCGTGACCCTGGGCCCCGCCTGGTTCGGCCGCCAGCGCACCGGCGCGGTGATCGCCGCGGTGATCGACGGGGTCGAGCAGCTGGAGACCTATTTCGGCCAGTACCTGCCGCAGCTGGCGGTGGCGACGATCATGCCGCTGGCGGTGTTCCTGGCCGTGCTGCTGCTGGACGGCTGGATGGCGGCAACCCTGCTCGCCTTCGCGCTTGTCGCGCTGCTGGCGCCGCAGGGCTTTCACCGCTGGGACCGCCGCAACAGCCTGCGCCGGTCGAAGGCGTACAAGGCATTCGCGGCGGAGTTCCTCGATTCGGTGCAGGGGCTGGCGACGCTCAAGGCCTTCGGGCAGAGCGGCGAGCGGCTGCGCAGTCTGACCGAGAAGGCGCATGAGCTGTTCCGCAGCACGATGTGGGTGATGGCGACCAACGCCGCCTCGCGCGGGATCGCCGACACCGCCATCGCGCTGGGGGCGGCGGCGGTTCTGGCGGTGGGCGCATGGCGGGTGGAGGCCGGGCTGCTCGACCTCACCGCGCTGCTGATGGTGCTGATGGTGGGGGTGGAGGCGTTCCGCCCGATGCGCGACCTGCGCGCGCTGATGCATCAGGGCATGGTGGCCCAGGCCTCGGCCCAGGCGGTGTTCGAGCTGCTGGACGGCGACGCCCCGGTCAAGGCGACGGCGCGGGCCGACGCCCTGCCCGTCGAGCCGACAATCGCCTTCGAGGATGTGCAGTTCACCTATCCCGGCGGGCGCGGGCCGGCGCATCGCGGGCTCGATTTCCGGGTGGCGGCGGGCGAGCGCGTGGGCATCGTCGGCGCCAGCGGCAGCGGCAAGTCCTCCATCGTCAAGCTGCTGCTGCGGCTTTACGACCCCGACAGCGGCGCCGTGCGAATCGGCGGGCGCGACCTGCGCGACATGGGCTTCGACCAGGTCCGCGGCCTGCTGGCCGTGGTCGGGCAGGACAGCTACCTGTTCCACGGCACCGTCGAGGACAATCTGCGCCTCGGCAGGCCGGATGCGACGCCCCAGGAACTGGAGGATGCGGCGCGGGCGGCCAACGCGCATGAGTTCATCCGCCGCCTGCCGCAGGGCTATCGCACCGTGGTCGGCGAGCGCGGCATCCGGCTGTCGGGCGGCCAGCGGCAGCGCATCGCGATTGCCCGCGCGCTGCTGCGCGACGCGCCGATCCTGGTACTGGATGAGGCGCTGTCGGCGGTGGACGCGGCCAATGAGGCGGTGATCCAGGACGCGCTGGACCGCCTCATGCGGGGGCGCACCACCATCGTCTGCGCGCACCGGCTGTCGAGCGTCATCGGCTGCGACCGCATCCTGGTGCTGGACGGCGGAAGGGTGGCCGAGAGCGGCAATCATGCCGAGCTCATGCAGGCGGGCGGCGTCTACCGCCGGCTGATGGCGGCGCAGGCCGAGGAAGGTGCGGGCGCGGCGCCGATCCTGGCCGGGGACGAGGCGGAGAGCGCGGAGGACATGCGGCCGGGCGCGGTCGACCGGGCGGAACTGGAGCCGGCGGATTCGATCCTGCGCGCCGAGGGGCTGGGCTGGGGCGGCGCGATCCGTTCGCTGATGGCGCATGTGCGGCCCTGGCGGGCGAAGCTGGCCGGCACCTTCCTGTTCGGCGTGGCCCGCGTCCTGGCCTTCACCGGGGTCGGCGTCGCCGGCGCGCTGGCGGTGGCAGCGGTGAAGCGCGGCGAGCCGTTCGAGCCCTATCTGTGGTGGCTGTTCCTGCTGGCGCCCGCGGCGGGGCTGCTGCACTGGCTGGAATCCTGGATGGCGCACGACACCGCCTTCCGCATGCTGACCGAGATGCGCATCCGGCTGTTCGCCAAGCTGGACGTGCTGGCGCCCGCCTATCTGCTGCGCCGGCGCACCGGCGTCCTGGTCGGCTTGGGGTCCTCGGACGTGGAGTCGG
>JBFWNZ010000149.1:0-8908 GCA_050250795.1 Alphaproteobacteria bacterium
ACCTTGATGCCCATGGCCTTGCGCGCTTCCATCTTCGGCTCGGCCGTCCACATCAGAAAGGCGGAGACGTCCTTCGCCATCTGGTCGACCGACGCCTCGGTCCCGTCGGCATAGGTCACCTGCCCCGCGTTGAGCGGCGTCGGCATGGCGATCTGATGGCCGGGGAAATAGGCGTTGTAATACAGGCCTTCGAGCAGCTTGAAGTCCGACGGCGCCTGCTGATAGCCGACCATCAGGGCGTGGACGTATTCCGGCCCGCCCTCACGCGCCTTGGTCATCAGCGACAGGTCCGGCGGATAGGCGCCGCCATTGGCCGCCCGCGCCGCCTGCTCGTTGGGGAAGGTGCGCGGGAAGCGGTCGGAATCGCGGCCGGGGCGCATGAACATCTCGCCCTGGTCGTTCGGCTCCTCGTTCTGCACCTGATAGGTGGCGGCAAAGGCCTTCACCTCGTCCTCGGAATAGCCGAGGTCGCGCAGGTTGCGGAAGGCGATGTAGTGCAGCGAATGGCAGGCGGAGCAGACCTCCTTGTAGACCTGCAGGCCGCGCTGCAGCTGTGCCCGGTCGAAGGTGCCGAACACGCCCTCGAACGACCACTTCACCTCGGGCAGTTCGATCTTCTCGGCCGCCTGGGCCGCGCCGCCGAGACCGAGCGCGATGGCGCCGGCCGCGACGAAGCTGAGAAGCGGTTTCTTCATCATGGTCATCGCCTCTACTCCGCGTTCGCCGGGGCTGCGCCGCTGCGCTTCAGGACCGCTTCGCTGATGCTGCTCGGCAGCGGCTTCGGCCGTTCGAACCAGCCGAGGACGGGCGTCAGGATCAGGAAGTGGATGAAGTAGTAGGCGGTGCCGATCAGGCCGATGGTCACGACTTACCCTTCCGGCGGCTGCGAGCCGACCCAGCCGAGCACGACGCAGTCGATCACCAGAACCCAGAAGAACCTGCGATACACCGGACGGTAGCGCGCGCTGCGCACCGGCGAGGTGTCCAGCCAGGGCAGGATGAACAGCACCGCGATGGATGCGAACATCAGCAGCACGCCCAGCAGCTTGGCGTCGATGAACAGCAGGTCGAAGGTGATCGACCGCAGGATCGCGTAGAACGGCAGGAAGTACCATTCCGGCACGATATGCGGCGGCGTCACCAGCGGGTCCGCCGGGATGTAGTTGTCGGCGTGCCCCAGGAAGTTCGGCGCGAAGAACACGAAGGCCGAATAGAACATCAGGAACACGACCAGGCCCACGGAGTCCTTCGCCGTGAAGTACGGCGTGAAGGGCACGGTGTCCTGCGGCCCCTTGACGTCGATGCCGTCCGGGTTGTTCGAGCCGGTGATGTGCAGCGCCACCACATGCAGCGCCACCACGCCCACGATCACGAAGGGCAGCAGGTAGTGCAGCGAGAAGAAGCGGTTCAGCGTCGGGTTGCCGATCGAGAAGCCGCCCCACAGCAGCTGGGTGATCGAATCGCCCACCACCGGGATCGCGGTGAACAGGCTGGTGATCACCTGCGCGCCCCAGAAGCTCATCTGGCCCCAGGGCAGCACATAGCCCATGAAGGCCGTGGCCATCATCAGCAGCAGGATGACGACGCCAAGCATCCACAGCAACTCGCGCGGCGACTTGTACGAGCCGTAATACAGGCCGCGGAAGATGTGGATATACACCGCGATGAAGAACATCGAGGCGCCGTTGGCGTGGATGTAGCGCAGCAGCCAGCCATAGTTCACGTCGCGCATGATGCGCTCGACGCTGTCGAAGGCCATCGTGGCATGCGGGGTATAGCTCATCGCCAGCACGATGCCGGTGACGATCATCACCACCAGCATGATCGAGGCCAGCGCGCCGAAGTTCCACCAGTAGTTCAGGTTCTTCGGCATGGGAAAGGAGCCGTACTCCTTGTCCATGTAGGTGAACACCGGCAGCCGGGTATCGACCCAGCGGATCACCGGATTCTTGAATTTGGATTGCGTCATCGCCATGACCGTTCCCCCTAACCGATCCTGACGACGGTGTCGGAAATGAACTCATAGGGCGGCACGAAGAGGTTCTTCGGCGCCGGGCCCTTCCGGATGCGTCCCGCGGTATCGTAGTGCGAGCCGTGGCACGGGCAGAACCAGCCGCCGAATTCGCCGCGCGGCTCGCTCGGGCTCGATCCCAGCGGCACGCAGCCGAGATGGGTGCAGTTCGCCAGCACGATCAGCCAGGGCTCGCGCTCCACGCGCTCGGCGTCGGTCTGCGGGTCCGGCAGATCGGCGACGTTCACCGCGCGCGCCTGCTCGATCTCCTGCGGCGTGCGGTGCCGCACGAACACCGGCTTGCCGCGCCATTTCACCTTGATCGCCATGCCGGCCTGGATGCCCGACAGGTCGACCTCGGTGCTCGCCAGCGCCAGAACGTCGGCCGCCGGATTCATGCTGTCGACCAGCGGCCATGCAAATGTGGCGGCGCCTACCGCGCCGACCGCCGCGGCCGCCAGGACGAGAAAGTCGCGTCGGGACTCGTCCTCGTGCTGCGGCGACGTTGACGTTTCCGCCATGATCCCTCACCTCGCTGCTTGCTGCGGCCATTGGACCCACCCGGCCGCGGGCGGATATTAGCGTAAGGACCTGACCGGTCACACCGATGCGACAACACGCCGCATTACGGCACTTTGCCCGAATTCCAGGCAGCCGGGGCCCCGTTTCGAGGGTTCCTATAATGCAGATTCGCCGCGAGGCAAAGAGCGGCGGCACATCGCGGAGCGCTTTCCTGCCATGCCGATCCGACTTGCGCTTTACCAGCCCGACATTCCCCAGAACGCGGGAACCATCCTTCGCCTCGGCGCCTGCATGGGGGTCGGCGTCGACGTGATCGAGCCCTGCGGCTTCGTCTGGTCGGACCGTCATCTCCGGCGTGCCGGCATGGATTACCTGGACCGGGCGGACCTGCGGCGCCACGTCTCGTGGGAGGCGTTCCGCGCCGCGCCGCATGGCCGGCTGGTGCTGCTGACCGTCCGCGCCGACATGCCTTATACCGACTTCGCCTTCGCCCCCGGCGACACCCTGCTGCTCGGCCGCGAGAGCGCGGGCGTGCCCGATGCGGTCCACGCGGCGGCCGAGGTGCGGCTATGTGTACCGATGCGTTCCGGCCTGCGTTCGATCAACGTGGCGCTGGCCGCCGCCATGGTCCTGGGCGAGGCGCTTCGCCAGACCGGCGGATTTCCGGAGCAGGGAGGACAGCAATGAGCGACAGCGAGCGGCAGGAACGGGCCAGCGCATGGTTCGAAGCCCTGCGCAACGACATCTGCGCCGCCTTCGAGAAGATCGAGGACGACTACGCGGGCCCCCTCGCGGACCGGCCGGCCGGCCGCTTCGAGCGCAGCGCCTGGCGGCGGCCGGAGGAGGACGGAGGCGACGGCGGCGGCGGCATCATGGCGGTGATGCGCGGCCGCGTGTTCGAGAAGGTGGGCGTCAACGTCTCCACGGTCCGCGGCGTCTTCTCCGAGGCCTTCCGCAAGGAGATTCCCGGCGCGGCCGGCGATGGCCGCTTCTGGGCCAGCGGGGTCTCGCTGGTCGCGCATATGCAGTCCCCCCATGTACCCGCCGT
Organism: Alphaproteobacteria bacterium; assembly: GCA_050250795.1. Lineage (GTDB taxonomy): Bacteria > Pseudomonadota > Alphaproteobacteria > UBA8366 > UBA8366 > JBFWNZ01. The sequence continues at coordinate 3,582 of JBFWNZ010000149.1, forward strand.
CCATATGAACACCCGCCATATCCGCACCGGCCAGGGCTGGTTCGGCGGCGGTGCGGATCTCACGCCGATGGTCCCGGACGACGCCGACACGGCGCGCTTCCATGCCGCGATGAAGGATGCCTGCGACCGGCATGCCGTGGCCGATCACGGCCGCTACAAGGCATGGTGCGACGAGTATTTCTTCCTCAAGCACCGCAACGAGCCGCGCGGCGTCGGCGGCATCTTCTACGACAATCTCGACAGCGGCGACTGGGAGGCGGACTTCGCCTTCACCCAGGATGTCGGCCGCGCCTTTCTCGCCGTCTATCCCGAGATCGTGCGCCGCCACATGAACGAGCCCTGGACGGCCGCCCAGCGCGAGCATCAGCTCGTCCGCCGGGGACGGTATGTCGAATTCAACCTGCTCTACGACCGCGGCACCCGCTTCGGCCTGATGACCGGCGGCAATACCGAGGCGATCCTGATGTCGATGCCGCCAGAGGTGCGCTGGCCCTGACGCTGTTGCGGCGGACGCAGGCCGGGTTACACTGCGGGACTGCCTGCATCATACGGATCCCGCCATGCCCCGTCTGCTCCGCACCCTCGTCGGCCTGTCGCTGCTCGTTGCGGCCGCGCTTCCCGCCGCGGCCCGCGACCTTTCGCTCGATGCCTTCTTCGGCACATTCAAGGGCACGGGCGTCGCAGAGAACCGCGACAGCCTGTATTTCGGCGTGACCGTGCGCGACCTCGACGTGACGATCAAGCCGGCGGCGGACAAGGGTTTCGCCGTCGAATGGTCGACCGTCATCCGCAGCGGCGGCGACCCCGCCAATCCCGACGTCCAGCGCAAGACGCAGCGCGTGGAGTACCGGCCCGGCCCGCAGCCCGGCGTCTATGTCTCCACCGGCAACGGCGACCCCCTGTCCGGCCAGCCCTATTCCTGGGCGCGGATCGAGGGGCAGTCCCTGATCACCCATCTGCTGACGGTCGGCAAGGACGGCGCCTACGAGATTCAAAGCTATGCGCGGACGCTGACCCCGACCGGCATGTCCTTCACCTTCCGCCGGACCCGCGAGGGCGAAGAGGTGCGGACGGTGAAGGGGCAGTTGATCAAATACGCGCAGTGACGTTTATGCTGCAGTGCAGCACTTGACAGAATCCCGGCACTCCCCTTCACTGGACGCAACATGACGCAGGACGGAACCTCTACACGGCGGCGCAAGGCAAAGTCAGGCCCGCCCTCCGCTTCGCCGCAATCCGGTTCCCTCCTGTCCGATCCCCTCTTCGCCCGCTACGCGCTGGACGGCGTCTTCGACGAGATGTTCGCCGGCGACGGTTCGGCGCGCGCGCCCTATCGCGACCTGCTGGCGGAAATCCGCGCCATCGGCCCGGACGGGCTGGGGCTGCGGCAGCAGAGCTGCGAGCGCTCCTTCCTGCATCAGGGCATCACCTTCACCGTCTACGGCGCCGACGAGGCGACCGAGCGGATATTCCCCGTCGACTGCATCCCGCGCATCATCACCAAGCCGGAATGGGACCGGGTCGCGGCGGGGCTGGAGCAGCGCATCCTGGCGCTGAACCTGTTCCTCAAGGACATCTACAACGAGGGCCGCATCATCAACGACGGCGTGGTGCCGCGCGACCTCGTCTATTCCAGCAAGCATTACCGGCGCGAGATGTGCGGCGTGGCGGTGCCCCGCGACGCCTATGTGTCGATCTGCGGCACCGACCTCGTGCGCGTGGACGACGGCCGCTTCCTGGTGCTGGAGGACAATCTGCGCGTCCCCTCCGGCGTGTCCTACATGCTGGCCAACCGCGAGGTGGTGCGCCGCGCCTTCCCCGCGCTCTACCGCGCCTGCAATGTCCAGCGCATCGGCCATTACAGCGAGGCGCTGCTGGCCACGCTGCGCTCCCTGGCGCCGGGCTATCAGGGCGATCCGGTGATCGTCGTGCTGACGCCGGGCGTGTTCAACTCCGCCTATTTCGAGCACGCCTTCCTCGCCCGCCAGATGGGCGTCGAGCTGGTCGAGGGGCGCGACCTGACGGTGCACGACAACATCGTCTACATGCGCACCACCAAGGGGCTGCGCCGGGTGGACGTGATCTACCGCCGCATCGACACCGACTTCATCGATCCGATCCGCTTCCGCCCCGATTCCACGCTGGGCGTCGCCGGGCTGTTCAACGCCTATCGCGCCGGCAACGTCGCCATCGCCAACGCGATGGGAACCGGCGTGGCCGACGACAAGGCCGTGTACGCGTATGTCCCGCGGATCATCAAATACTATCTCGACGCCGACCCGATCCTGGAGAATGTCGAGACCTACTTGCTGCGCGAGCCGAAATCCTGCCAGTACGTCCTGAAGAATCTGGACAAGCTGGTGGTCAAGGCGGTGGGCGAGTCCGGCGGCTACGGCATGCTGGTCGGCCCGCATGCGAGCAAGGCCGAGCGCGAGGCGTTCCGCGCCAAGGTCGAGGCCGATCCCGCCAACTACATCGCCCAGCCGACGCTGGCGCTGTCGCGGTCGCCCTGCTTCATCGAGGACGGCATCGAAGGGCGGCATGTCGACCTGCGGCCCTTCATCCTGCATGGGGCGGAGACGACCATCGTGCCGGGCGGGCTCACCCGCGTGGCGCTGCGCCGCGGCAGCCTCGTCGTCAACTCGTCCCAGGGCGGCGGCTCCAAGGACACCTGGATTTTGGGCAGCTGACATCATGCTCTCGCGCGTCGCCGACAGCCTGTACTGGATGAGCCGCCACCTTGAGCATGCGGAACACACCGCCCGGCTGATGCGCGTCATGCTGGACGCCGCGGGCGAGATGGCACCGGAGAGCGTGGCCGAATCCTGGGCGCGGGTGCTGGCCAGCCTGCACCACCCGATGCCGCCGGGTGGCGTCTACGACATGAACGCCACCGCCTCGGCGCTGACCTTCGACCGCAAGAACGCGCGCTCCATCCTCGCCGGCATCGCCGCGGCGCGCGACAATGCGCGCCAGGTGCGCGAGCAGATCAGCTCCGAGATGTGGCAGGAACTGAACGGCGAGTATCTCGCGCTCACCGCCGGGCGCAATTCGCCGGCCAGCCGCGAGCCGACGGTCGAGCTGTATATCGAGATCATCGAGAGCATCCACCTGCTTCAGGGCATCACCGACGCGACGATGAGCCATGGCGAGGGCTGGCACTTCATCCAGCTGGGCCGCTTCGTCGAGCGCGGCCAGTTGATCGCCGGCCTGCTCGGCTGCTTCTACGGGCCGATGCAGGGCGAAAATGGCAGCCAGCGGACGGCCCCCGGCAACATCGAATGGGTCAGCCTGCTCAAGATGTGCACGGCCTTCGAGGCGTATTGCAAGGTCTACACGGCCGATATCCGGCCCGAGATGATCGCCGAGTTCCTGGTTCTGGACAGCGAGTTCCCGCGCTCGATCCGCTTCGCCGCGGACATGGTGCAGGGCGAATTGCTGGCCATTGCCGGCGGCGGGCGGCATGCCGGGCGGGCCGAGCGCATCGCCGGCCGCCTGCGCGCCACGCTCGACTATAACCAGATCGACGACATCACCGCCGACGGCATCGCGACCTTCCTGGACACGACGCGCGAGCAGTTCGCGCGCATCCATTACGCGATCTACGAGGGCTACATCGACTATCCGGTCGACGCGCATCTCGCGTCCTGACCGCCAGCACCGGAGAGACGGCGCGTCCATGTTCTACACCATCCGCCACGTCACCCGCTTCCGCTACTCCGAGCCGGTGCGCGAGAGCGTGATGGAGCTGTACCTCCAGCCACGCAGCGACGGCGGCCAGCGGCTGCGCTCCTTCAAGATGCAGTTGCAGCCGCATGCCCAGCCCTTCGGCTACACCGACTATCTGGGCAACGCCGTCTATCATTTCGACGTGCCGGGCGCACATGAGGAGCTGACGATCAGCACCGAATCGACGGTGGAGGTGGAGGCCGGACAGTCGGTTCCGGCGGCCGTGCCGCAGGATGCCTGGGCGGCCCTGCGCGAGTCGGCGGCGCGCGGCGATCACTGGGACATGACGCATCCCAGCCGCTTCGCGCGGCCCAGCCCGCTGCTCGCGGAATTCGAGGCCGGCCTCGCCATCGACCGCGAGGCCGATCCGCTCACCGCGCTGCTAGCGCTCAACGCCCGCCTATACCGCAGCATCGCCTATGACGGCAGCCACACCCATGTGCATTCGCCCATCGAGGACGCACTGCGCAACCGCAAGGGCGTGTGCCAGGACTTCGCCCATATCATGACCGCCATCGTGCGCGGCTGGGGCGTTCCGTGCCGCTACGTCTCGGGCTATCTGTTCCACGGCCGCGCCGACACCCATGACCGCTCCGACCCCAGCGCCAGCCATGCCTGGATCGAGACCTGGCTGCCGGATATCGGCTGGATCGGCTTCGACCCGACCAACGACGCCGTGGTCGCCGAACGGCATATCCGCGTCGCCGTCGGCCGCGACTATGCCGATGTGCCGCCGGTGCACGGCACCTACAAGGGCCAGGCCGAGAGCGAGCTGGCCGTCGCCGTGACCGTCACGCCGACCGAGAAGCCGGTGCAGCACGAGGTGTTCCTGCGCATCGTGCGGCCGATGCCGCCCGGCTCGCGCGATCCCGCCGACGACATCTTCCAGCAGCAGCAACAGCAGCAGCAGTAGGATCAGCCGGCCGCGGCGTTCTCGCGCAGCCGCGCCAGACAGGCGGCGCGGTCCGGCGCGAAATCGGCGGCCACCCACCACGCCTCCACCGCGCCCAGCAATTCGCCGACGCGCGGTCCTGCCGGGATGCCGAGCGCCATGACGTCGCCGCCGTTCAGCGGAAAGCGCGGCGGCGTCCAATCCTCGGCCAACCGCAGCAATGCCGGCCAGCCATCCTCGCCGGCGGCCGAGGCCCAGCCCATCAGCACCCGGTCGCAATAGCCTTCCGCGCCGGACGCGTACAGCGCCCGCCGCCGCGCGGCGGCATCGTCATCGGGAACCGGCCCGCCGCCTTCGGCCATCCGCGCCAGCCGGTCGCGGTCGCGGTTCGACAGCCGCAGCCGCTGCGCCACGGCCAGCGCGCCGGCCGGGTCGGAGGGCAGCAGCGCCGCCAGCCGGCGCAGCGGGTCGGCCGCCGCGTCGATGCGCACCATCCGCGCCAGCCGGGCAAGGTCGCGGGCCTCGTCCAGCACCTGGGCCAGCACCCCTTCCGCCCGCATCAGCCGCAGCACCGGCACCGGATCTGGCGCGGCCAGCAGCTTGGTCAGTTCCGCCGCCACCCGCTCCGCCGACAGGTCCGGCAGGCGCGGCGCCATCGCGCGGCAGGCGGCCAGCGCCTCGGCATCGGGCGGCGGCGCGCCGTAAT
>JBFWNZ010000150.1:0-8767 GCA_050250795.1 Alphaproteobacteria bacterium
CGTTGCCGCGGCAGCCCGCCCGCCGGCCCCTCGAACCGATCCGTTCCATGCGAGGAGAGGACTAGCCAGTGAGCGTATCCCCCATGCCGCAAGATCGCCTGACCCCAGAACCCGAAGCCGCGAAGCCGCCTGCGGCCGTTGAGGCTGCGTCTGGCGCCGCTTCCGCGCCGCCGGTCGCCGGGCCGACGATCTTTCGAAGAATCGCCAAGGCTGCCGGTTCGCAGCGGACCAAGCAGCTGGCGCTGAGTTGGGCCGTGCGCATGACGGCGATCCTGATTGGCATCGCGGCTTGGCATTGGCTGACCAAGACCAAGTTCAAGCTGTTCGTGAAGTTTGAGAACGTACCGCCGCCGGGCAAGGTCTGGACGGCCTTTGTCGGGCATCTGAGCAGCCAGGATTTCTATGTCCATATCGCCGTCAGCGTCGAGCGGATCGCGATTGCATACGGTCTCGCGGCGGCACTCGGCATTCTGCTCGGCGTGGCGATCGGACGGTCGCGGCTGGCCGGCGACCTGATCCTGCCCTACATCGAAATTCTGCGGCCCATTCCGGCGGTCGCCTGGATTCCGCTGGCGATCCTGATGTGGCCGACCGAGGAAAGCTCGATCATCTACATCACCTTCCTGGGCGCGCTGTTCCCCATCGTGCTGAACACGGCACATGGCGCGGAGCAGACCCCGGACGTGCTTGTGCGGGCGGCGCAGAGCCTGGGGGCCTCGCGCGCCAGCATCTTCTGGCATGTGGTGATCCCGGCAGCGTTGCCCAGCATCACCGCCGGGCTTGCCATCGGCATGGGCGTGGCATGGTTCTCGCTGCTGGCCGGCGAGATCATCTCGGGCCAGTACGGCATCGGCTACTTCACCTGGGATGCCTATTCCCTGATCAACTATCAGGACATCGTGATCGGGATGCTCGTGATCGGGGTGCTGGGCACGCTGTCCACCTACGCGGTCCGGCTGTGCACGCGACCGCTCCTCAAATGGCAGGAGAGCAGCCGATGATCGGCCATGTCGTGACCTTCGCGCAGGCGGTGGGCCGCACGCCGCCTCCGGCAATGACGGGGCCGGTATCCAAGGCGAATGCCAGGGCGGAGCGCGGCCATATCCGTATCGACGACGTGCAGGTTGTTTTCGGCCGCGGTGCCGATGCGTACACGGCTGTGGAGAAGACGACGCTGGATGTTCCGCCGGGGCAGTTCCTGTGCATCCTGGGACCGTCGGGCTGCGGGAAGTCGACGCTGCTGAACTCGGTGGCGGGGTTCGTGAAACCGACGGCCGGTTCCGTGACCGTGGACGGGATCGAGGTCCAGAAACCCAGCCCGGACCGGGGCATGGTGTTCCAGCAATACTCGTTGTTCCCCTGGAAGACGGTGCTGGAAAACATCAAGTTCGGCCCGCGGATGGCAGGTCTCAGCAACGGCGAGGCCGAAGGGATTGCACGGACCTTCCTGGAGATGGTCGGTCTCAGCGCCTTTGCGCGGGCCTATCCGGCCACGCTCTCCGGCGGCATGAAGCAGCGTGTCGGAATCGCCCGGGCACTGGCCAACTATCCCAGCGTCCTGCTGATGGACGAGCCCTTCGGCGCACTCGACGCCCAGACCCGCGCGATGATGCAGGACAGCCTTCTGCGCATCTGGGGCGAGTTCCGCAACACGGTCATGTTCGTGACACACGATGTGGACGAGGCGGTGTTCCTGGCCGACCGCGTGGTGGTGATGAGCGCGGCGCCGGGGCGCATCATCGCCGATATTCCCGTCGACCTGCCGCGTCCGCGCGATCCGGAAATCGTGACCGAACCGGAATTCGTGAAGCTGAAGCGCGAATGCATCGAGCATATCCGCACGGAAAGTCTTCGGGCTTTCGAGCGGCAGAACGCAGGCGTACGCCGATGACCCGCGCCACCGGGGCTGTTCAGGGAGGTTGAGCCATGCCGCTTGGGGAGATGGGTGCCGAAGTGCCGCCGCAGGGCGGGTTCGTTCCGCGGTCTGCCGGTCCCTCCAAGCCGGCTTTGTTCCTGACCGAGACCGTGGTCCAGATCGCGGAGCAGGCGAACATTCTGGGCCGGTTGTCGCCGGAGGATGAGAAGGAGGTTCGTGCCGCCGCACAGGCGCTGACCGTGTCGCATGGGGCCGCCGTGTTCCGTCAGGGCGATCCGCATTCGGGCATTTTCCTGATCGAGAGCGGGACGGTCCGCAGCTATTACACCGGCCCCTCGGGGCGGGAGATCACCCTGGCCTATTGGCCGGCAGGCCATTTCGTCGGCGGGCCGGAGATTTTCGGCAGCGGCAGCCATGTGTGGTCCGGCGACGCGGTCGGCGAATGCCGGCTGCTCAAGGTCGGGGGACCGTCCTTGCGCCGGCTGATGGAGCGTATTCCAGCGCTTGCGCTCGGACTGGTGGAAGGGCTTGTGCAGAAGGGCAAGTGCTACTCGGCGCTGGTGCAGATGCTGGGCACGCGCTCGGTCATCGAACGGCTGGCGCAGTTGCTGCTAATTCTGGCCGCGACGGACGGCAAATCCACGGCGGCCGGCGTGTTGATCGATCGGGTGATGACGCATGAGGAATTGGCCCAGCTCGTCGGCGCCACGCGCCAGTGGATCACCATGACGCTCGATCGGTTTCGCAAGCAGGGCGTCATCGAATTGGCGGGACGTTATATCGTATTGTTGGATGTCCCCTATCTGGAGGGCATCGGCCAGTAGTTCCGGAACCTTTCTCCGCGCCGGGCGTCGAATCCGTAGCCGGGCGGCGCCCGCCGCCCGCTTGCCTGCGATGAGAAAGGAAATCCATGCGGTCGAAACAGAATGTGACTTTCACGATCGCCGGTACGATGGCGGCTGCGATCGCGCTGCCGGTTCTGGCGGTTCCCGCGCATGCGGGCGAGCAACTTGCCCAAGCGCAGATTCAGACGCAGACGGCCGCCGGAGTGCGCGCTGACAAGCTGGTCGGTGCCGATGTGCGCAACGCGGCTGGCGACGCCATCGGCGAAGTCGAGTCCGTTATCATCGGCGAAGACGGAAAGGTTCGCGCGGTGGTCGTGAGCGTCGGCGGCTTCCTGGGCATGGGCGAACGCGCCGTGGCGCTGGATTGGCGGCAGCTGCATCCGGTCGGCGACTCCGGCGACATCGCCGTGAGCATGAGCAAGGAAGAGCTGAAGGCGCTGCCCAAATACGAGTATGCCGAGGACCGGCGGCGCGGGCAGGTTTACCGCGATCCGGGCTATCTGGCTGCGGAGCGTTCGGCGGTTGCGGCCCAGACCGCCGCCACGCTGCCCGCAGCGAATGCGGTCGGGGCCGGCCGGATCGCTGCGTCGACGCTGATCGGCGCGCCGGTGCTGGGGCCGCGCGGCGACACCATCGGCGAGGTTCGCGATCTCATCACCGAGGCCCGCGGCAATCGCGAGGTCGTGGTGACGACCGGCGCGACGCTGGGTCTGGGCGGCCGTGAGGTCAAGCTTGCACTCGACACATTGCAGCTTCGGCGCGATCCGCAGGATGCCGCGAATGTCGCGCTGGTCGCAAACCTGACCCAGGATCAACTGGCCAGCTTGCCGGCATACGAGAAGCTGCACTGACGTTCGTATCGTGTGAAAGGACGGCCGGACCGGGTAACGGTCCGGCCGTTGCCGTTCAGGTCATCCGACGCAGGACTTCGCGCATCCCAGGCGCGATTGCGCTTGCTTCGAGCGTGAGGTCGCACAGCGACAGGTCGCCGGTCAGGCGGCCTTGTGCATCCAGAACTGCGAGATGCGCGCTGTCCTCGTACGCCATCCGGCGCAGGGCATCGGCGAGAGTATCGTTCTCACGGCAGTACACGATGGGCGCGGCATCGACCGTGCCGATTTCGGTGCTGTCCGAACAGCCGGACCGAAGAGTCGCCCGCAGGGCGGCGGCCAGACTCAGGCTTCCGATCAGCCTATCGCCATCGGAGATCAGGATTCGTTGTCCGCTCGCCGCCATGCGTTGCGCCGCGTTGCGAAGCAGTGCGTCGCGCCGGACGACGTCCGGCGCACGTCGCATCACGTCCTGGACCGGTCGGGGCGTGTGGCGCCAAAGCGCAGTCGGCGCGGATGCGGACAGTTCGCTTCCCGTATGCAGGCGCAGCAAGGCCGCGCGAATCTGCTGCAATGCGCCTTTGGCGGCATCGCGCCCATGCTCGTCCAGTTCCTCTGCCGCGAACGGCTAGGCTTTCAGGACTTCGAGCTTCTGCGCCGGCGATAGCCGGTCGTCGTCGATGACGGCGTTGGGGTTTGCGTAATAACGGCTTGGGTCGCGTAACAGGTCGTCCAGCTTCGGCGGGTGAGTCATTCGGGTCGCTTCGTCTCTCCTGCTCCCGGCCGGCCCTCCGGCAGGGCGATGATCGCTGTCATCCTCGACGGAAGAATGCCGGCCACCCTCCAGCATCGTTCCATCGAGGTAGACGCAGCGAACCCTGTCCGGTTCCCGAAGAATCAGGTCTCCAGTTTCTCGGGCCCTTCATACCGCTCGTCGTACCCGATCCCGAGCTGTTCCATCTCCTCCTTCACCATGGCGGCGCCATGCCATACCACCGGCACGCCGCCCGGAATTGCGGCGACGGTGATGGCCTGGAACATCTCGCGCGGCGTGGCGCCGGCAAGCAGCCCGCGGCGGATATGCACCCGGGCCCCGTTCATCTTGCCTTGCGTCAGCAGGATGCCGCTGATGATGTACTCCATGACCGCGCGCGGCAGGGCGGCGTCTGTGCGCGAAATCGTCCAGGTAGAGTAGTAGTTCTTCAGGGCCGCGAAATATTCGGGGTCGAGTTCCATCGTCGCCACATGTCCTGGATGCAGGACACCCAGAATCTCGCGTTTGAACTCGTCGACCATGTCGGCTGGCATATCGGCGTTCCTCCTGGCGGGCCGGTTGTGCGGCATCGTTGGGCCGCACGCCGATCCTGCGCCCCGAGGATCAGCCGCGCAATTCGGGCCGGTGCGCCTCCAGGAAGCTGGCGACCGCATGTCCGATAAAGCGCTCGCGCCGGGCGGCCGCGGGCCTGCTTTCCACGCCAAGCAGCGCGCGCAGCTGCATATGGCCCATCAGCATGCCGAAGAACTGTTCGGCGGACAGAATCGGGTCGGGCACATGCAGGCGGCCGCGTGCGTGCTCATCGGTCAGATAGCGGGCAAGCGTCGCCACCGACCGTTCCGGCCCTTGCTGATAGGTCGCGCGGCCGAGTGCCGGAAAGCGGCCGGCCTCGGCGGTGAGAACGCGGTACAAGGCGAGCGATGACGGGTCGAGGACGACGTCCAGGAACTGGCGTCCCAGCGAGCGCAGGGCCTCGGCGGGCGTGCGCCGGCTGAGTTCGGGGTCGTGGAGCGGGGAGAGCAGGCGGCCGCTGCGTAACGAGACGATGGCCTCGAACAGAGCCTCTTTGCTGCCATAGTGGTTGTAGATCGTCTGCTTCGAAACGCCCGCTTCCTCTGCGATCGCATCCATGCCGGCCCGTTCGTATCCGCGGCGCATGAACTCGCGCGTCGCGGCGGCGAGGATTGCCTGCGCCTTTTCGGCCGACCGCGTGCGGCGCCGGCGCCGCGGCGTATGGTCCGGGGATGCGAGTTCGGATTCGGTCATCTCCTCTCCCTCTGGCCGGTGCGGTTGCGGCGCACACGTCTTCGTGAGCGGTCGCGGCGAAGAACCGATTGACCTTTCCGCAACCCCCGCTAGTTTGGACTGACTTGTCCAATATTGGTAGCGTTGATATGCCGCGTCGAACGGAAGGGAATTCTTCTTTTGCCGGATTTGCCGTGTTGGTTGCGGCGCTCTGTCTTGCCGGTCCCGCGATGGCCCAGCAGCAGATGCCGCCCACGCGTGTCGAGGCGGCGAAAGTGGCGGTCGAGACCGTGACCATCGAGGCCACGGCGGTGGGCACGCTGCTGTCGGATGAATCCGTGATCGTTCGGCCCGAGATCGCCGGTCGGATCGTCGGCATCCGGTTCCAGGAAGGCACGCGGGTCGAAAAAGGGCAGCTTCTGTTCGAACTCGACGATTCCCTGTATCAGGCCGAATTGGCCGATGCCCGCGCCCGGCTCGATCTGGCCAAGCGCAACTTCGAGCGGGCGCGCGATCTGCTGAACCGCGGCGCCGGAACCGCCCGGGCGCGCGACGAGGGCGAGGCAGCCTACGAGACCGCGCGTGCCGCCGTGGAACTGGCGCGGGTCAAGGCGGAGAAATCGCGCATCCACGCGCCTTTTGCGGGAATTGCCGGGCTTCGTCAGGTGAGCGTCGGCGATTATGTGTCTGCCGGCGAAGACCTCGTGAACCTGGAAGCCATCGACCCGGTGAAGGTCGATTTCTCGGTGCCGGAACGCTATCTCGGCAGCCTTGCCACGGGCCAGTCCGTGCGTGTCACGGCCGATGCCTTTCCCGGCCGCCGGTTCGAGGGCATCGTCTATGCGATGAACCCGCAGATCGATCCGGCGGGCCGCAGCATCAATATCCGTGCGCGGATCGGCAATACGGAGGCCATCCTGCGTCCGGGCCTGTTTGTCCGGGTGAAGCTGGAACTCGATCGCCGCGAAAACGCCATCGTCATTCCCGAGCAGGCCCTGATCGCGCGCGGCGGCGAGACCTTCGTCTATCGGATCGCCGACGGCAAGGCGGTCATGACCAAGGTCGTCATCGGCCAGCGTCAGTTCGGCGAGGTCGAAATCCGGGAAGGCCTGTCGGCCGAGGATACGGTGGTGTCCGCCGGTCACATGAAGCTGCGCGACGGGGCGCCGGTCGCACCGGTTGCGCCGGCCGATGGAGCGTCCGGAACCTGACATGCGTATCTCGGAAATCTGCATTCAGCGGCCCGTCTTCGCGACGGTGCTGAGCCTTACCGTGGTGCTGGTCGGACTGGTCAGCTATCAGCGGCTGAGCGTGCGCGAGTATCCCAACATCGATCCGCCGGTGGTCAGCATCGAGACCCGCTACGAGGGCGCCTCGGCCGAGATCATGGAGACCCAGGTCACGCAGGTCCTGGAGGATACGCTGGCCGGTATCGAGGGCATCGAGTTCATGAACTCGATCAGCCGCCAGGAGCAGAGCCAGATCAGCGTCACCTTCGAATTGTCGCGCGATCCCGAGGCGGCGGCGGCGGATGTGCGCGACCGGGTGGGACGCGTGCGCGGCCAGCTTCCCGACGAGGTGGATGAGCCGATCATCCAGAAGGTCGAGGCCGACGCCCAGCCGATTATCTATCTCGCCTTCTCCAGCGACCGGCACTCGCCGATGGAGATCACCGATTATGCCGACCGCTATGTGAAGGACCAGTTGCAGACGCTGTCGGGCGTCGCCCAGGTCCGAATCTTCGGCGAACGGCGTTATTCCATGCGCATCTGGCTCGATCCGGAACGGATGGCCGCATACGGCATGACGCCGGAGGATGTGGAGACGGCGCTGCGGGCCCAGAACGTGGAAATTCCGGCCGGTCTGGTGGAGAGCCGGGACCGCGAGTTCACGATCCTCTCGCAGACCGACATGCGCACGCCCGCCGAATTCAATGCAATGATCCTGCGCGACGCGGGCGGCTATCTCGTTCGGCTGGAGGATGTCGGCCATGCCGAGATCGGCCCGCGCGAGGAGCGCATCGTCGTGCGCTACAACGGGCAGGCGGCCATTGCGCTCGGCATCGTGAAGCAGGCGACGGCGAACCCGCTCGACGTGTCGGCGGCCGTCCGCGCCCAACTGCCGAAGATCGAGCAGGGGCTGCCGGAAGGGATGCGCGTCGCCGTCGGCCACGATACCTCGGTGTTCATCGACGCTTCGATCAAGAACGTCTATCGGACCATCGGCGAGGCCATCATCCTGGTCGTCGCGATCATCTTCGTCTTCCTGCGTTCGGTTCGCGCGACGCTGATCCCGCTCGTCACCATTCCGGTGTCGCTGATCGGCGCCTTCGCGCTGATGGACCTGTTCGGGTTCACCATCAACACCCTGACCCTGCTGGCGATGGTGCTGGCCATCGGGCTGGTCGTCGACGACGCCATCGTGATGCTTGAGAACATCTACCGGCATGTCGAGAACGGCATGCGCCCGCGCAAGGCCGCGCTCCAGGGTGCCAGGGAAATCGGCTTCGCGGTTCTGGCGATGACCATCACGCTCGCGGCCGTCTACATGCCCATCGGATTCATGCAGGGCACGACCGGCCGGCTGTTCACCGAATTCGCGATGACATTGGCCGGGGCCGTGCTGGTTTCCGGGTTCGTCGCGCTGACGGCCTCGCCGATGATGTGCTCGCTGCTGCTGCGGCACAGCGAGCGCCATGGGCGTCTCTATCTCGCGGTCGAGCGTGGCCTGGACGGGCTGACGAACGGCTATCGCCGGCTTCTGTCCTGGGCATTGCGCGCCCGGCTGATCGTGCTGCTGATCGGCGGCGCGGTCGCCGGTGCCAGCTATTTCATCTATTCGGCACTCGACAGCGAACTGGCGCCCTATGAGGACCAGGGCACCATCGTGGCCGCTTTCCTGGCGCCGCAGGGCTCGACCATCGACTATACGGACCGCTGGGCGACCGAGTTGGAGAAGATTTTCGCCGCCAACAATGAGATCGACCGCTATTTCGTCGTCGCGGGCTTTCCGGTCGTTTCCCAGGGGATCGGCTTCGTCAAGCTGCCGCCCTGGGACGAGCGCGACATCACCCAGCAGGAACTGGCGCGCCAGCTGCAAGGGCCGATGTTCGGGGTGCCGGGAATCATGGGCTTCCCAGTGAACCCGCCGCCCTTGGGGCAGAGCGTGCGCGACAAGCCGGTGAACTTCGTCATCC
>JBFWNZ010000151.1:0-8765 GCA_050250795.1 Alphaproteobacteria bacterium
TATTACCGCCGTGCCGACCCGCTGGGTGCCGCCGGGGATTTCACCACCGCGCCCGAGATCAGCCAGATGTTCGGCGAGATGATCGGCCTGTGGTGCGCCGAGATGTGGCAGCGCATGGGCCGGCCGGCCCCGGCGATCCTCGCCGAGCTGGGGCCGGGGCGCGGCACGCTGATGGCCGACCTGCTGCGGGCGGCGCGCATGGCCCCCGGCTTTCCGGCCGCGCTGCGCCTCCATCTGGTCGAGACCAGCCCGGCCCTGCGGGCGCGCCAGCGCGCGGCGCTGCCCGGCCTCGACGTCGTCTGGCACGACCGCGTCGAGTCGGTACCGGACGGGCCGTTGCTGCTGGTCGCCAACGAGTTCTTCGATGCCCTGCCGGTGCACCAGTTCGTGTGCACGCCGCGCGGCTGGCGCGAAAGGCTGGTAGCGGTCGGCGCCGACGGCAGGTTCGGGCTGGTCCTGGCCGCCGCGCCGACGCCGATGGCCGCGCTGATCGCGCCGGCGCTGCGCGATTCGGCCGCCGAAGGTGCGGTGGCCGAGGTCTCGCCCGCATCCATCGCCGCCGCCGCCGCCATTGGCCGGCGCATCGCGGCGCAGGGCGGCGCCGCCCTCATCCTCGACTACGGCGATGCGCAGGGCCGCGGCGGCGATACCCTGCAGGCGGTCCGCCGCCATGCCCGCCACGACCCGTTCGACGCCCCGGGCAGCGCCGACCTGACCGCCCATGTCGATTTCGCGCGCCTCGCCCAGGCCGCGTCCGAGGGCGGCGCGCGCTGCCACGGCCCGGTCTCGCAGGGCGCCTTCCTGGAGCGGCTGGGCATCCGGCTGCGCGCCGACCGGCTGCGTCCCGCGGCAGTGCCGGGATCGGTGGACGCCGCATTGGACCGCTTGATCGGACCCGCCGGGATGGGCACCTTGTTCAAGGCGCTCGCGGTCGTACATCCCGATCTCGGACCGCCGCCCGCCTTCGAGCAACCCGACGCGATGGACTCCGCATGACCGTTCCGGTCCGCCCGCATTCCGCCCCTGCCCTCGCCGGCCTGCCGGGCCTGCGGCATGCCTTCTTCGGCCGCCCCGGCGGCGTCAGCGACGGCATCTATGCCTCGCTCAATGTCGGCTACGGCTCCAAGGACGATCCCGAGGCGGTGGCCGAGAACCGCCGCCGCGCGATGGCGGCGCTGGGCCGCGAGGCCGAGGCGCTGGTCACGGTCTATCAGGTGCACAGCCCGACCGTCGTCCGCGCCGACCGCCCCTGGGCGCATGCCGAGGCGCCCAAGGCCGACGCCCTTGTGACCGACCGGCCGGGCGTCGTGCTCGGCATCATGACCGCGGATTGCGCGCCCGTTCTGTTCGCCGATCCCGAGGCCGGCGTCGTTGGCGCCGCCCATGCCGGCTGGCGCGGCGCGCTGGGCGGCGTGATCCAGGCGACCGTCGCCGCGATGCAGGAACTGGGCGCGCGCCCCGCCGCGATCCGCGCCGCGGTCGGTCCGGCCATCGGCCCGGCCTCCTATGAGGTGGGGCCGGAATTCCCCGCGCCCTTCCGCGCCGCCGGCCCGGCCAACGACCGCTTCTTCCGTCCGGCCCGGCGCGCGGGCCACTGGATGTTCGACCTGCCCGGCTACTGCCTGTCGGTGCTGGAGGGGCTGGGCCTCGAACGGGCCGAGCGACTGGATGCGGACACCGTCGCCGATCCGGACGCCTTCTTCAGCTACCGGCGCGCCTGCCTGACCGGCGAGCCGGATTACGGCCGCATGCTGTCGGCCATCGTCCTCGACGGCTGACCCGGCGGACCCTTCTCATGCCCTATCTGATCCAGCTTTTCGCGCTGCTGCTGCTCGGCACGGTGGTGTGCTGTGCGCTGCTCTAGGGCACTCGCCGCGCTGCTTCTCGCCCCGCTCGTCGCCTGCGGCCCGCTGCCGCGCCCGTTCAAGCCGGACCAGGTGCCGGGCGTGGCGGACAAGCAGGCGGTGAACCCGCTGCTCAATCCGCATGTCGGCGAGAGCATCGCGGTCGCGCTCGACGGCCCCGCGCCCCCCGATGCCGTCGCCCGGGCCGAGGCCCTGGCCAAGTCTCTCTCCGCGCGCGGCATCCCCGCCACCGCGCGCAGCGTCGCCAATCCGCGCTACCGCCTCGTCGGCACGCCGGAGCTGGTGGAGCTGCCGCCGGACGAGCCTTCCGACGGCGCGCCCACCGCAATCGTCTGGCAGCTGGTGGACGAGGCCGGGCGGCCGCGCGGCCCGGCGACGCGCCAGCCCCCCGCCGCGACCGAGGCCGTCGCCGCCGGGATCGAGGCGGCGCTCGACTCCGAAGCCGCGGCATCCGCCGCCACGGCCGGGCCCACCCCCGTCCGGCGCGCCATCGCGCTGGCCCAGGTCAGCGGCGCGCCCGGCGACGGTGCCACGGCCATGCCGCGCGCGCTGGCCGCCATCCTGCCGCAGATCGGCATCCCCTATGAAGCCGACCCCGCCGCCGCCGTGCTGCGGGTGGAATTGCGGGTCGCCGTCGCGCCGCGCGACGACAAGTCCGAACAGGTGAAACTCGACTGGACGATGCGCGACCCCGCCGGCGAGACGGTCGCGACCCTGGCCCAGAGCAACGCCGTCCCCAAGGGGCGGCTGGCGGGCCGGTGGGGCGCGCTCGCCTACGATATCGCGGTCGCCGCGTCCGACGGACTCGCCGCCGCGCTCGACCAGGCGGGCAAGGCGGTTCCCCAGGGCGGCCACCGGCTGGAGACGCCGCCCGACATCCTGTCGCTCAAACCCTCGCTGCGCCGCCTGTCGGAGGATGCGCAGAATGCCGCGCCGAAGCCGTGATCGCGCGGTTTACAGGGGCCGGGGCGCCCTGATATAGAGTGCGCCGATTGATCCGCCGGGTTCGCCGGCGGGTCGAATTTCCTATTGCGTTTTCCCGGATGCGGCGCCGCTGCACGTCCCTGCGTAAGGGCCGCCGGGATGCGGGACGGACGCTCCGGGGGACGGCATGAAGATACTGGCCTGCAACAGCAACCGGCCGCTGGCCGAGGCGATCTCGGCCTATCTGAGCGTCCCTCTGACCCAGGCCTCGGTCCGCCGCTTCTCGGACATGGAGGTCTTCGTCGAGATCCTGGAGAACGTCCGCGGCGAGGACGTCTACATCGTCCAGTCCACCAGCTACCCCGCCAACGACAACCTGATGGAGCTGCTGGTCGCGATCGACGCGCTGCACCGCGGCTCCGCCAAGCGCATCACCGCCGTCATCCCCTATTACGGCTATGCCCGCCAGGACCGGAAGACCGGCCCGCGCACGCCGATCTCGGCCAAGCTGGTGGCGAACCTGATCACCACCGCCGGGGCCGACCGGGTGCTGACGCTCGACCTGCATGCCGGGCAGATCCAGGGCTTCTTCGACATCCCGACCGACAACCTCTATGCCGCGCCGGTCTTCGCCACGGATATCGAGGACCGCTACGGCCGCGGCGACGACCTGATCATCGTGTCGCCCGATGTCGGCGGCGTGGTCCGCGCGCGCCAGATCGCGCGGCGGCTGGATGCCGACCTCGCCATCATCGACAAGCGGCGCGAGCGCGCGGGCGTGTCCGAGGTGATGAACATCATCGGCGACGTGGTGGACCGGCGCTGCGTGCTGATCGACGACATCGTCGATTCGGCGGGCACGCTGTGCAACGCCGCCGTCGCGCTGATGCAGGCCGGCGCCAAGTCGGTCAGCGCCTATGTGACGCATGGCGTGCTGTCGGGCGGCGCCGTCGCGCGCGTCGCCGCCTCGCCGCTGGAGATGCTGGTCACGACCGACAGCATCCAGGCGACCGAGGCGATGCGCGTGTCGCAGAATGTGCGCCAGATCACCCTCGCCCCGCTGCTCGGCGAAGCGATGCAGCGGATCGCAGATTCGCGGTCGGTCTCCAGCCTGTTCGACTGAGGGCCGCGCGACGGTTTTAACGGTTTTCAAGCAGACGGTGCGGACACCCTTGGAGGCCGCGCCGAACCGAGTGGAAGACGAAAGGACGTATCATGGCAGACCATTCGATGAACGCGGAGACGCGCGACCGGGCCGGTAAGGGGGCCGCCCGGGCCACGCGTCGCGCCGGGCGCGTGCCGGCGGTGATCTATGGCGGCAACGAGGCCCCGGTTCTGGTCTCGGTGGACCCGCGCGACGTGCGCAAGGGCCTGGAGACGGGCGCCCTGCTGTCGCATGTCTATGAGCTGAACATCGGCGGCAAGACCCAACGCGTGCTGGCCCGCGACGTGCAGCTGCACCCCGTCACCGATGCGCCGGAGCATGTCGATTTCCTGCGCGTCACCGGCGCCACCCGGGTGACGGTCGAGGTGCCCTGCATCTTCCACAACGAAGAGACCTCGCCGGGCCTGAAGCGCGGCGGCGTGCTGAACGTCGTGCGCTATGCCATCGAAGTCACCTGCGCCGCAGATGCGATCCCGGAGCATTTCGACGTCGATCTCGGCGGCCTGGACATCGGCGACAGCGTGCATATCAGCGCCGTCGCCCTGCCGGCCGGCGTTCGCCCGACCATCGCCCGCGACTTCACCATCGCCTCTGTCGCCGCTCCCAGCGGCGGTGCCGAACCGGCCGAGGGCGAGGGTGACGCAGCGGCCGAGGGCTAGTCGGGCCGCGCCATGCTGCTGCTCGTGGGGCTGGGCAACCCCGGCCCGAGATACGAGCGGAACCGGCACAATATCGGCTTCATGGCGGTGGACGCGATCGTCCGCCGCCATGGCTTCGCCGACTGGCGCGGACGGTTCCAGGGACTGGCGGCCGAGGGAACCCTCGGCGGCAGCAAGGTCCTGGCGCTGAAGCCGACCACCTTCATGAACGAATCGGGCCGCTCGGTCGCCGAGGCGGCCCGGTTCTTCAAGCTGCCCCCCGCCGCGATCGCCGTGATCCATGACGAGCTCGACCTCGCGCTCGGCAAGGTCCGGGTCAAGCTGGGCGGCGGCCATGCCGGGCATAACGGCCTGCGCAGCATCCAGGCCCATCTCGGCCCCGATTACTGGCGGGTGCGCGTCGGCATCGGCCATCCCGGCGACAAGGACCGGGTGCACGGCCATGTGCTGGGCGATTTCGCCAAGGCGGACGAGCCGCTGGTCGGCCGTCTCGTCGACGCCATCGCCGAAGCGGCGCCGCTGCTGGCGTCCGACGGCCAGAACGAATTCATGAGCAAGGTCGCGCTGCTGACCCAGCCGCCGCGACCCAGGACGCCGGCGCCCGAGCGCGGGCCCGAGCCGAAGGAATAGGACGATGGGCTTCAATTGCGGGATCGTCGGCCTGCCCAATGTGGGCAAGTCCACCTTGTTCAACGCGCTGACCAGTTCGGCGGCGGCGGAGGCGGCGAACTATCCCTTCTGCACCATCGAGCCGAATGTCGGCCGGGTGCCGGTGCCCGATGCACGGCTGGACACGCTGGCGCGGATCGCGAAGTCGGTGAAGACCGTGCCGACGACGCTGGAATTCGTGGACATCGCCGGCCTCGTCCGCGGCGCCTCGAAGGGCGAGGGCCTGGGCAACCAGTTCCTCGGCCATATCCGCCAGGTCGATGCCATCGTCATGGTGCTGCGCTGCTTCGAGGACGACAACGTCACCCATGTCGAGGGATCGGTCGATCCGGTCCGCGACGCCGAGACGGTGATGACCGAGCTGATGATCGCAGACCTGGAAAGCCTGGAGCGCCGCATCGAGCCGCTGGAGAAGCGCGCGAAGCAGGGCGACAAGGAGGCGACGGCCGAGGTCGCGGTGATGCGGCCCGTGCTGGCCGCGTTGCGCGAGGGCAAGCCCGCGCGCGCGGTCGCGATCCCGCGCGAGCAGCGTCCGGTCTTCCGCCGCCTGCAACTGCTGACGGCCAAGCCGCTGCTCTACATCTGCAATGTCGACGAAGGCAGCGCCGCAGAGGGCAATGCGCATACGGCGCGTGTCGCGGCGATGGCCGAGGCCGAGGGGGCGGCCAGCGTCGTCATCTCCGCCGCCATCGAGGCCGAGCTGGGCGAGCTGGACGATGCCGCGGAGCGCCAGGCCTATCTGGAGAGCCTGGGCCTGTCGGAAACCGGGCTCGCGCGCGTCATCCGCGCCGGCTACGGCCTGCTCGACCTCATCACCTATTTCACCGCCGGCCCAAAGGAGGCCCGTGCCTGGACCATCCCGCGCGGCACCAAGGCAGCCGAGGCGGCGGGCCGTATCCACTCCGACTTCGAGCGGGGCTTCATCGCCGCCGAGACCATCGCCTATGACGACTATGTCGCCGGCAATGGCGAACAGGGCGCGAAGGAAGCCGGGCGGATGCGGGCCGAGGGCCGCGACTATACGGTCCAGGACGGCGACGTGATCCTGTTCCGCTTCAACGTCTAGGGCTCATTCGCCCGGCCCGTAGCCGTATTTCTCCTTGATGGCGCGCGCTTCCGGCCCCTTCAGGAAGGCAAGGAAGGCGCGGGCGGCGGGATTCCCGGCACCGGTCTTCAGCAGCACGGCATCCTGCGCGATGGCCGGATACAGATCGCCCGGCACCGCCCAGCGCGACCCCTCGTCGCCGTTCGCGACCTGCGACAGGGCGACGAAGCCGATCTCGGCGTTGCCCGTATCCACGAACTGATAGGTCTGGGCGATGTTATTGCCCTGGACGATCTTCGCGCTCAGCGCATCATAGACGCCCAGCGCCTTCATCGCCGCGACCGCCGCGGCGCCATAGGGCGCCGTCGCCGGATTGGCGATGGCGATCTTGGCGAAGCTGCCGGCTTTCAACGTCTCGGCCCCCTTGACCAGTGCCTTGTCCTTGCTGAACAGGACGATCCTGCCCGTGGCGTAGACGAAACGGCTGTCGGCGAGCGCAAAGCCCTCGTCCACCGCCTTCTTCGGCGTCGCCCGATCAGCCGCCAGGAATACCTCGAACGGCGCCGCCTGGGCGATCTGGTTGTAGAGCTGGCCGGTCGAGCCGAAGCTGAAGACGGCCTTGTGGCCGGTCGCCGTCTCGAAGGCCGCGCCGATCTCCTTCGCCGCCTCGGTGAAATTGGCGGCGACGGCGACCTTGGTCTCAGCCGCCTGGACCGCCGGCATGGTTCCCGCGAATGCCAGGACCGCGAGCAGCGCGCAGGGCCGCAGCACGGCCCGGGACAGGAACTTGCGCATGCGATATTTCCCCTATCGATATATTCTGTTGGACATATCGACTCTTACCCAATCGGCCCGCTGGGCACCAGCGATATTTCCATTTGGGAATATCGCTGGTGCCGGCCGCACCCTCGCATCACGCCATCGCGACCCGATGCGAGACGTTCTTCACCGCGCTGTAGCATTCGAGCCCCTCGCTTCCGCCCTCGCGGCCGTATCCGCTCTCCTTCACGCCGCCGAACGGGGTTTCCGCGCTCGACGCCACGAAATGGTTGATCGACAGATTGCCCACCTCGACCTCCTCGGCCAGCCGGTCGGCCGCAGGCGCGGACTGGGTGAAGGCATAGCCGGCCAGGCCGTACGGCAGCGCGTTCGCACGCTCGATGGCCTCGTCCAGGCCGCGGACCGGGTTGATGAGCGCCAGGGGGCCGAACGGCTCCTCGGTCATCGCCCGGGCGTCGTCGGGCACCTCGGTCAGCACGGTCAGGGGGAAATGGTATCCCTGGTTGCCCAGGCGGCTGCCGCCGGCGCGCAGGCGCGCGCCCTTGCCCACCGCGTCGGCGACCAAGGCCTCCATCGCCTCCAGGCGGCGGATGTTGGCCACCGGCCCCATCTGGTTCGCGGGGTCGCGGCCGTCGCCGACCGCGACCGCCCCGGCCCGTGCGGCGAAGGCTTCGGCGAAGGGCCGGAAGATCGACTCATCCACATAGAAGCGCGTCGGCGACACGCAGATCTGCCCGGCGTTGCGCGCCTTGGCGACGGCCGAGAGGGTACCGGCCGCCTTGGGGTCCGCATCCGCGCAGACGATCACCGGCGCATGCCCGCCCAGTTCCATGATCGCCGGCTTCATATGCCCGGCCGCCATCGCGGCGAGGTGCTTGCCCACCGGGATCGAGCCGGTGAAGGTGACGAGCCGCACCTCCGGCCGCGGGATCAGATGGTCGGAGATCTCGCCCGGAACGCCGAAGACGAGGTTCAGCACGCCCGGCGGCAGACCCGCATCGTGAAAGGCGCGCACCAGATGCACCGCGCCCGCCGGCGTCTCCTCCGACGCCTTGAGCACGATGGCGCAGCCCGCCGACAGGGCGCCCGCCACCTTGCGGGCCGGCGAGCTCATCGGGAAGTTCCAGGGCGAGAAGCCGGCGACGATGCCGATGGGCTGGCGCAGCACGCTGTGGCGCATCCCCGGTCCGTCCGGGATGATCCGCCCGTAGAGGCGCCGCCCCTCATTGGCATCCCATTCGATGATCTCGCAGCCGCGCAGGACTTCCTGGCGCGCCTGGGCCAGCGGCTTGCCCTGCTCCAGGGTTACGGCCTCGGCGATCGCGTCCACGCGGTCGCGCAGCAGCCGCGCGGCGGCAAGGATGATCTCGGCCCGTCGCGCCGGCGAGGTCCGGCGCCACACGCGGAATCCTTCGCCCGCGGCGTCCAGCGCCGCATCCAGGTCCGCCCGCGTGGCATGGGGCACGGTGCCCAGCACGGATTCGTCCGCGGGATTCAGGACGGGCGTGCCCTCTGCGCTCTTCCAGGCGCCGCCGATATAGAGCTGTAGCGCGGGATAGGATGTCGTCATGCCCTTCCTCCTGTCATGCGGGTCCGCCTCGATATATTCAAATGGATATATCGATAGATAAGCGCGCCGGCGGGGACTCCGCAAGGGC
>JBFWNZ010000152.1:0-8747 GCA_050250795.1 Alphaproteobacteria bacterium
GTTCCGACAATGAAGAGCCCGGTCGCTGCCCCGGCAAGGAGGACGGGGCTTCCCAAGGCGAGGATGG
The DNA here is from genome assembly GCA_050250795.1 of Alphaproteobacteria bacterium. Taxonomy (GTDB): domain Bacteria; phylum Pseudomonadota; class Alphaproteobacteria; order UBA8366; family UBA8366; genus JBFWNZ01. The sequence goes on from JBFWNZ010000152.1 coordinate 68, forward strand.
CCCATCCGAAGGGCAGCGCGGCCAGCGAGCCCCATGTGCCGGGCGCAATGCCCGCGCGACCGACGAGGAACCAGGTGGCGAGAACTTCCGCGGTTATCGATGCGACGGGCCGCCGGCCGGCCATCACTGTGCCACCGCCGCGACCGCTTGTGCCGCGATCCCCTCTTCACGTCCGGTGAACCCCAGCCGCTCCGTCGTCGTCGCCTTGACGCTGACCCGATCGACCGGCAGGTCCAGAATCTCTGCGATCCGGCGGCACATCGCCTCGCGATGCGGCCCGACCTTGGGCCGTTCGCAGATGATCGTGACGTCGACATTGACGATCCGGCCGCCCTTTGCGGCCACGAGATCGGCGGCATGGCGCAGGAACCGCGCGGAATCGGCGCCGCGCCATTGCGGATCGCTGGGCGGGAAGTGATGGCCGATATCGCCGGCGGCGACCGCGCCGAGCAGGGCGTCGGTCAGGGCATGCAGCCCGACATCGGCATCCGAATGGCCGCCCAGCCCCTGGGAATGCGGGACCTTTATGCCGCACAGCATGATGTGGTCGCCGGGGACGAATCTGTGAACGTCGAAGCCGCTTCCGATGCGGGTCATCGGCATGCCCTGGGTCTGTTGCGGCGCCATGCGTGTGAAATCCTCCGGCATCGTGACCTTGATGTTCTCCTCGCTGCCGAGGACGATGGCGACGGGCAGACCGGCTGCCTCCGCCACGGCCGCGTCGTCGGTCAGGTCCATTCCGGCCAGTTGGCGGTGCGCGGCCAGGATCGCGTCGTAGCGGAACCCCTGCGGCGTCTGCGCACGCCATAATCCGGCACGATCGACGGTGCCGGCGACCCGTCCGGCCGCATCCGCCTTCTTGATTGTATCGCTGACGGGCATGGCGGCAATGGCCGCCGGGGCGCCGTCCAGCGCGTCGAGAACCCGGTCGATGACCGAGGCCGGCACGAAGGGGCGCGCGGCGTCGTGGATCAGGACCTTTTCCGGGGCATGTTCCGCGAGGCTTTCCAGCCCGGCCCGCCCGGACAATTGTCTGGTGGCGCCGCCGGCGACCGGTTCCAGCAGGTCAAGGCCGGCGAGGGCGTCTCGATACATGGCTTCGTCGGCCGGGTCGGTCACCACACGGACGGCGTCGATGCGGGGATGGTCGAGGAATGCGCGCACGGTCCGGCGCAGCATCGGCTCGCCGGCCACGGAACGGTATTGCTTGGGGATGCCGCCGCCGGCGCGGACGCCGCGGCCGGCCGCCAGCACCAGGGCGACGGTTCGGATCATCGGAACTTCGGCTCTGTCTTCAAGGGGTGGCATATTGACGACGGCGCCGGGGAATGCCAAGAGCGGCCACGACGCCCCTGCCTGCCGAAGGGCCAGACATGAAGCATGCCGTTGCGATCGGGATCGTGGCCCTGGCCTCGCTTGTGCCGGCGACGCTGGCGGCACTGCGCGCCGGCCGGGCGCAGGAGCCTGCAAGCGCAGGTCGGGGACGCGTTGCTCCCGGATATTGGGCCATGGTCGCGGTCGCGGCCGCGGGCTCCGTCGCGGCGGCGGCATTCTATCTGGGATCGGCGTGGCGGACCGGTCTCGCGCCGGCCTTGTGGACGACGATTGCCGCGTCCTTGGTCCTGTTCCTCGGTTTCGCGGCTGCGGGCAGCCGGCTGCGGCGCCTCGATGTGCTACTGTTCCCTTATCTGACCCTGCTGGCCGCCATTGCCGCGATATGGGGCAGCGCCGTGGGCGGCATGCTTTCGGACGCTGCGCCGCCGACATGGATCGCCGTGCATGTCGCCGCCGCCGTGCTGACCTATTCGCTGCTGACGCTGGCGGCCATCGCCGGCGTGGCGGTGCTGATCCAGGAGCGGGCGTTGAAGGCGAAGCGCCGGTCGATGCTGGGAGGGTATCTGCCCTCGCTGGCGGATTCCGAGCTTCTGCAGGTGCGTCTGCTGGGTGCGGCCGAGGCGGTGCTGCTGGTGGGGCTGCTGTCCGGCATGGCGACCAACTACATGGAAGTCGGGCGAATTCTGCCGCTGGACCACAAGGTGCTGTTTTCCCTGGGCGGGTTCGTCGTCATCGGGGGCCTTCTCATTGCGCATTACCGGACGGGCATTAGAGGGCGCCGCGCGGCCCGTTTCGTGCTCGGCGGCTATCTTCTGCTGACCCTGGCATTCCCCGGCGTGAAATTCGTGACGGATGTCCTGCTGTAGCCGCTGCGACCTGTTGTCAGTTCCGCGATATCGCCCTTGCAACGCGTGACGCGCTCTTTACAATGCATATTGTTTAGTCATTGTCGGAGGTCGCCCAATAAATGGGCATTGCCGTCGGACCCATTCAGATCGCCGATCCGGTGATTCTTGCGCCCATGTCGGGCGTGACCGACCTTCCGTTCCGCCGGCTGGCCCGAAGTCTCGGCGCCGGGCTGGTCATATCGGAAATGGTCGCCAGCAAGGCCGTTCTGCACGAGGCGAGAAGCGAAATGCGCAAGCTTCGCAATGGCGAGGGCGCGTGCGTTCCGGAGGCGGTTCAACTGGCGGGATGCGAACCGGAGACGATGGCCGAGGCTGCGCGCCTGTGCGCCGACCGCGGAGCGACGCTCATCGACATCAATTTCGGCTGCCCGGCCCGAAAGGTCGTGGGGCGGCTCGCAGGATCGGCGCTGATGCGCGATGAGCGCGAGGCGGCGGGGATCGTCGAAGCCGTGGTCAAGGCCGTCGATGTTCCCGTGACCGTGAAGATGCGGACCGGTTGGGACGACGGATCGCGCAACGCGCCGCGGCTGGCCCGCATGGTACAGGATTGCGGCGCGCAAATGGTCACGGTCCATGGCCGGACGCGGTGCCAGTTCTATGAGGGGCGGGCGGACTGGGCGTTCATCCGCGCCGTCAAGGAGGCCGTCGATATTCCTGTTATTGCGAATGGCGATATCCGCAGCGCGGCGGATGCGGCGCAGTGCTTGGCTGAATCCGGTGCGGATGGGGTGATGGTCGGGCGCGGCGCCCTGGGGCGTCCCTGGCTGCTTGGCGGAATCGCCGGCTATCTTCGCGACGGCCGGGAGACGCCGCCGCCGCCTGTCCCGGTGCGCGGGGCCATCGCGCTCGCGCATTACCGCGGGATAATCGAGCATTACGGCCGGGAGGTCGGCGTGCGCGTGGCGCGCAAGCATCTCGGCTGGTATGCGGACGGATTGGCGGGAGCCGCAGCGTTTCGCGGCAGGGTCAACTGTTCGGCCGATCCGGCCGCGGTCGAGGACGCGATTGAGGATTTCTTCGGAGCCGGTGCGGAATGGGCCGAGGCGGCATGATGCGGCGGCTGGTTTCCGTGCGGCGCCGTGACGACAAGGGAGAGGACGCCATCGATCCGACCGGCATCCTGAGCGCGCTTCCCGCACCGGTCATCGTCGTGGATGCCGCCGACGATTTGAGATTCCTCAACCCGGCGGGAGAGCAACTGCTGCAGGGCAGCCTTGCGACGCTGATCGGCGTCAACCTGCAGGACATCATTCCCCATGATAGCCCGCTGCTTGCCCTGCTGCGCAAGGTGCGCCGGCATGGCTACAGCATGTCCGAATACAACGTCCGGATCGCGACGCCCCGCATCGGCGACCATCTGGTGACGATCAACGCCGCGCCGCTCGGCGAGTTGCGCGACCACGTCGTTCTGGTGATGCAGGAGCTGTCGATCGCCGGTCGCATCGACCGTTCGCTGGTGCACCGGGACGCGGCGCGGTCCGTGACGGCGATGGCGGCCATGCTGGCGCATGAGGTGAAGAACCCGCTGTCGGGCGTCCGCGGCGCGGCGCAGCTTATCGAGCCGTCGCTGTCGGGCGAAGACCGGGCGCTTGCTCAGCTCATCATCGACGAGATCGACCGCATCTGCGGATTGGTCGACCGGATGGAGGTGTTTTCCGACGGCGCCTTGCCGGAACGCGCGCCGGTGAACATCCACGAGGTGCTGGAGCATGTGAACCAGCTGGCGCGCAACGGCTTCGCCAAGCATGTCCGCCTGATCGAGCGTTACGACCCGTCGCTGCCGCCCGTCTACGGCAACCGCGACCAGTTGATCCAGGTGTTCCTGAACCTGGTCAAGAACGCGGCCGAGGCGGTTCCCGAACAGGACGGCGAAATCGTCATTTCGACGGCCTTTCAGCATGGGGTGCGGCTGGCCATACCCGGCGCCGATTCCCGTGTCGGGCTGCCGCTCGAAGTCACCATTCAGGACAATGGCGAGGGCATTCCCGAGGATTTGCGCCGGCACATCTTCGACCCGTTCGTCACGACCAAGCGTACCGGAACGGGGCTCGGGCTCGCCCTGGTCGCCAAGTTGGTCGGCGACCATGGCGGGATCGTCGATGTCGAAAGCCGCACCCGGCGGACGGTGTTCCGGGTGCTGCTGCCGGTCTATAGAGGCGGAGCGTAAACGATGGCTGGAGCGGTCATTCTCGTGGCCGACGACGACCGGTCGATCCGGACCGTGCTGGCGCAGGCGCTGGGCCGGGCCGGGCATGACGTGCGGACGACCTCGACCGCCGCGACCTTGTGGCGGTGGGTTTCCGACGGTGCCGGAGATCTCGTGATCACCGATGTCGTGCTGCCGGACGAAAACGGGCTGGATCTGATTCCGCGTATCCGAAAGCTGCGGCCGGAAATGCGCGTCATCGTGATGAGTGCGCAGAACACGCTGCTGACGGCGGTGAAGGCGACCGAGCGGGGTGCGTTCGAATATCTGCCCAAGCCGTTCGACCTCAAGGAACTGGTCAACGTCGTCCAGCGGGCGCTGACGCAACCCAAGACGGCGCCGGCAAGCGCGGACGCCGACGAGGTGCAGGACAACCTGCCGCTGATCGGCCGCTCCGCAGCGATGCAGGAGATCTATCGCGTTCTTGCCCGGCTTATGGGCACGAACCTGACGGTCATGATCACCGGCGAATCCGGCACCGGCAAGGAGCTGGTCGCGCGGGCATTGCACGATTACGGCAAGCGCCGCAACGGGCCCTTCGTCGCGATCAATATGGCGGCAATCCCGCGCGAACTGATCGAAAGCGAGCTGTTCGGCCATGAACGCGGTGCCTTCACCGGCGCGCAGCAGCGGGCGGCCGGCCGGTTCGAGCAGGCGAATGGCGGCACCCTGTTCCTGGACGAGATCGGCGATATGCCGCTCGATGCCCAGACGCGGCTTCTGCGCGTCCTTCAGGAAGGGGAATACACGACCGTCGGCGGCCGGACGCCGATCAAGGCCAATGTGCGGATCGTGGCCGCGACGCATCGCGACCTGCGCCAACTGGTGACGCAGGGCCTGTTCCGCGAAGACCTGTTCTATCGCCTGAACGTGGTCCCCATAAGACTGCCGCCGCTGCGCGAGCGGGCCTCCGACATTCCCGATCTCGTGCGCCATTTCCTGGCGCAGAGCGAGGCGGACGGGATGGCGCGCAAACTTCTCGATCAGTCGGCCATGGAGCGGCTTCAGCAGTATCGCTGGCCGGGCAACGTGCGCGAGTTGGAAAATCTCGTGCGGCGGCTCTGTGCGCTCTATTCGCAGGAAACCATCGGCGTCGATGTGATCGAAGCGGAGCTGGCGGAAGCGCCGCCCGTGCCGGCAGCCGGCGGCGATGCGGAAGGCGGGGAAAGCTCCGAGGGGTTGGCGGATGCCGTCGAGCGTCATCTCGCTGCCTATTTCGCGGCGCATGAAGGCGCCTTGCCGGCGGCCGGCCTCTACGACCGCGTGGTCAAGGAGGTCGAGCGGCCGCTGATACGGCTGACCCTGGAAGCCACGCGCGGTAATCAGATACGGGCCGCGGAACTGCTGGGCGTGAACCGGAATACCCTGCGCAAGAAGATCAGGGATCTGGAAATCCCGGTGATCCGCGGCGGCCGTTAGGCCGCGCCGCCCGGGGCGGACCGCAAGCGGCGGTCCGTTGGACAGTGCCCGCCCCGCGGGCGTAGTATGGCGCCGCACGGGCTTCCAGGATCAGCGCAAACGGCATGCAGGACGATATGATGGCCGCTCCGGGCGATGAGGCCGCGGTACAGCCGCGCGTGCTGGCCCGGCTCTCGCAATGGCTCTCGCGGCGTATCGTGCACCGGTCCGTGGCCTTGATGCTGGCCGGTGCCGCGCTGGCGGCGGGGACGGCGACCTTTGCGGCCTTTCGCGGCGTCCCGCCCATAGGCGGCGATCCCAATCTGGTCCTGGCGCTGCTGACCCTCGATCTCGTGCTGCTGCTGCTGCTGGCCTCGATGATGGGCTGGCGGCTGGTGGCGATCTGGGCGGAACGCCGGCGCGGGTCGCCGGGGTCGCGGCTGCATGTGCGGCTGGTTCGCCTGTTCGGCATCGTCTCGGTGGTGCCGGCGATCATCATGGCGCTGTTCTCGGTCCTGCTGTTCAATTTCGGGATCGAGGCTTGGCTGAGCGAACGGGTCCGCACGACGCTCAACGAATCGGTCGCTGTCGCAGAGGCTTATTTGCAGGAGCACAAGCAGAACATCAAATCGGATGTTCTGGCGATGGGGCGGGATCTGGGGCTGGACGCGGCGATCTTCCACGACCGGCCGCAACTGCTGGAACAGGCGATCAATTTCCAGGCGGCGCTGCGGGATTTGAGCGAAGCGGTCATTTTCGAGGCAAGCGGACGGGTTCTCGCCCGATCCGGGCTGACCTACGTCCTGGAGTTCGAGCCGATCCCGAACGATGCGCTCGAAGCGGCGCGGGCGGGGGAGGTCGCGATCCTGACCAGCAAGCACGAGGATCGCGTGCGCGCGCTCGTGCGCCTCGACAACATGATGGACAGCTACCTCTATGTCGGCCGCTACGTCGATCCCCAGGTTCTCCGGCATATGGAGCGGGCGCGCGGCGGGCTGGAAGGGTTCGAGAAGCTCGAGGGCGAGCGGGCCGGGCTGCAGATCGGCTTCGCGGCCCTCTATGTCGTGATCGCCATGCTTCTCCTGCTGGCTGCGGGATGGGTCGGGATCAACGTCGCCAGCGGGCTGTCCGAACCGCTCGGCACCCTGATCTCTGCGACCGAGAAAGTGCGCGCCGGCGATCTCGGCGTGCGGGTTCCCGAAGACGGCGCGCCCGATGAGATCGGCACGCTCAGTCGCGCGTTTAACCGGATGACCAACGATCTGGCATCCAACCGGCAGGAACTGCTGCAGGCGAACCGGCAACTCGACGAACGGCGCCGCTTTACCGAGACCGTTCTGACCGGCGTCTCGGCCGGCGTGATCGGGCTGGACGCGCAGGGCAATATCGACCTGCCGAACAGGTCGGCTTCGGAACTGCTGGGAATCGACCTGGAACGGGCGAAGGGGCAGCCTTTGGCAACGGTCGTGCCCGAGATCGGCGGTTTGATCCCGGCCGCGCTCAACGCGCGGCGGTCGCGGGCATACGAACAGCAGATCGGCTACCAGCGCGGCAGCGAGAATTGCAGCCTTCTCGTGCGGATTGCGGTGGAACGCGACGGGGGGACGGTGATCGGCTACGTCGTGACCTTCGACGACGTGACGGAGCTGATGTCGGCACAACGCAAGGCCGCCTGGGCGGATGTCGCACGCCGGATCGCGCATGAGATCAAGAACCCGCTGACGCCGATCCAGCTTTCGGCCGAGCGCATCAAGCGCAAGTATTTGCGGGAAATCGCCAGCGATCCCGAGACCTTCGTGATCTGCACGGATACGATCGTGAAGCATGTCGGCGACATCGGCCGGATGGTCGACGAGTTTTCGAGCTTCGCGCGGATGCCGGCACCGACGATCCGGGTCGAGAACCTCAACGAGCTATGCCGCCAGCAGGTTTTCCTGCAGCGATCCGCGCATGTGAAGATCGAGTTCGCGACCGATCTTCCATCGACGCCCGTCTTTGTGCGGTGCGACGGGCGCCAGATTGCGCAGACCGTCACGAATCTGCTGCAGAATGCCGTCGATGCGATTGTCGGGCGCGAGGGCGAGGACTTGCCGCTGGGCCGGATCGAATTGCGGCTTTCCCATGCCGAAGACCGTACGACGATCGCGATCCTCGACAATGGCCGCGGCCTGCCCAAGGAAGGGCGCGAGCGGTTGACCGAGCCCTATTTCACCACCCGCCAGAAGGGGACGGGGCTTGGGTTGGCGATCGTGAAGAAGATCATGGAGGATCACGGCGGTGAGTTGGTGATGGAGGACAGACCCGGCGGCGGGGCGGCGGTCAGCCTCATTCTTTCAGGCCCGCTTGCCGATCCGGCAAGCGAGGCCGGTCAAGGCACAGCGGCCTAACGGCGGGGCGTATGGCAAGCGATATTCTGATCGTTGACGACGAAGCGGACATCCGTTCGCTGATCGCAGGCATTCTCGAGGACGAAGGCTATGAGACGCGCACGGCCGCGAGCAGCGGCGAAGCCTTCGAAGCCATCGGCCTGCGGCAGCCGAATCTGATCATTCTCGACGTCTGGCTGCAGGACAGCCGGCATGACGGGCTGGAGATGCTCGAGATCATCCGCCGCGAGAATCCCGATCAGCAGGTGGTGATGATCAGCGGCCACGCGACCTTCGACATGGCGGTCAGCGCGACCAAGCGAGGCGCCTACGATTTCCTGACCAAGCCCATCAAGATGGATGTCCTGCTGCATACCGTGGAACGGGCGGTGGAGGATGCGCGGCTGCGCCGCGAGAACCGTGAACTGCGGGCGGTCTCGGGGGGACCGGACGAACTCATCGGCGTG
>JBFWNZ010000153.1:0-8712 GCA_050250795.1 Alphaproteobacteria bacterium
CTATCTCGACGATCCCATCGAGGGATTGCTGGAGATCAAATACGGCCTGCCGGCGACAGTGGCGTTCTGCCGGCGCTGCGTCATCTCGAACCAGCGGCCGTCTTCCTCTGTCGAGTTCAAGCACACGCGGGATTCGAAGAAGGCGACCATCCATTTCGACGCCGACGGCATCTGCGATGCCTGCCGCTATGCCGAGCAGAAGCGACAGGGCGTCGACTGGGAAGCGCGCCGCGCGCAGCTGTCGGCGCTGTGCGACCGCTATCGCTCGCGCAATGGATCCTATGACTGTCTGGTTCCCGGATCGGGGGGCAAGGACTCCATCTATGCGGCCATGATGCTGAAGCGCGAATTCGGCATGCACCCGCTGACGGTGACCTGGGCGCCGCATCTCTACACCGATGTCGGCTGGCACAATCATCAGGCCTGGGTGCACGAGGGCGGCTTCGACAATTACCTGTTCACGCCCGATGGTCAGGTTCACCGCAAACTGACGCAGCTCGCCTTCCGCAACCTGCTGCATCCGTTCCAGCCCTTCATCTTCGGACAAAAGAATTACGCGCCGAAAATGGCGGTGAAGATGGGCATTCCGCTCGTCTTCTACGGCGAGAACGAGGCGGAGTACGGCAACCCGGTCAAAGACAACAACAGCGCGAAGCGCGATGCCTCCTATTTCGCGCAACGGCCGACGGGCAACGAGGAACTGTATTTCGGCGGTGTGCCGATGTCGGACCTGCCGGCGCATGGCATCTTGCCCGGACAGATGGACCCCTACATGCCTGCCGACGCAGACACGCTCGAAGCGGCCGCGATCGAGGTCCACTATCTCGGCTTCTACCTCAAATGGGTGCCGCAGGAGTGCTACTACTACTCGTCCGAGACGGTCGGCTTCCTGGCGAACGAGGATCGGACCGAGGGCACCTATTCGAAATACAACTCCATCGACGATAAGACGGACCCGTACCACTACTGGACGACGCTGATGAAGTTCGGCATCGGCCGCGCGACCTACGACGCCAGCCAGGAAATCCGGAACGACCACATCACCCGCGAGGAAGGCGTCGCGCTGGTCCATCGCTACGACCAGGAATTCCCGCGCAAGCACTTCCCGGAATTCCTGACCTATCTGGACATGCAGGAAGACGAGTTCTTCGCCATCGCGGACAGCTTCCGCTCGCCGCATCTCTGGAAGCATGACGCCGGCAAGTGGATTCTCCGCCATCGCGTCGAGAACCTGACCGATCCGGAATGACGGCAAGCCTGCTTATCCTCGTTCCGGCGCGCGGCGGGTCCAAACGCCTGCCGGGCAAGAACCTGCGGCCGCTGGCCGGGCGCTCGCTGATCGCTCATACGGCCGACGCGATTGCCGAAGCCGGCCTGGATGCGCCCGTCCTGCTGTCGACGGACGACCCGGCCATCGCCGCGGAGGGGCGCCGGGTCGGCATGACGGTCCCGTTCGTCCGGCCCGCCGGGCTGGCAAACGACACCGCCACCTCCGTCGATGTTGCGCTTCACGCACTCGACTGGTTTGCGGCGGAGACCGGCGCCGAGCCCGATCTGCTGATGCTGCTGCAACCCACCTCGCCGCTCCGCGGCGGACGGTGCCTGACGGTCGCGCAGGACATGCTGGCCCACCGTCCGGATGCCGGAAGCGTCGTGGCCATGAGCGCGCTTCACCTGCCGCCGGCCGCCCTGTTCCTGGCCGACAAAGCCGGGCATGCGACCGCCCTTTCGACCGATGGACGCCGTCCGGTCTATGCCCCGAACGGCGCCCTCTATCTGACCCGTACGGCGCATCTCCGCGCCCTGCATTCGCTTTACGCCCCCCCTGTCCTGCCGCTTGTGATGGACCAGCGACGATCCGTGGATATCGACACGCCGGCCGACTGGGCCATGGCGGAAGCCCTGCTGGCAGCCGGTCTGCCGGAACAGCAGGACACGATGGAGGCCTGCATCGCGCGCCCCTCCAGAACCGGTACGACAGCATGATCGTCATCACCGATTTCACCGGCTATGCGTGCAGCCGCACCACGCCGATCCGCGAAGTTCTGAACCGGTTGGACCGGACGCCCCATTTGTTCCAGATCGTACTGGACGATGACGGCCGGCTTCTCGGCACCATCACCGATGGCGACGTCCGGCGCGCGATGCTGCGCGGCGTCGAACTGGACGGCGCCGCCGCCGCCTGCATGCAGCCGCAGCCCAAGACCGGCCGGAAGAGCGATCCGCAAGGCAATGTGAAGAAGCTTGCCGATGTCGGCAGCAGCCGCGCCTTCCTGCCCGTCGTCGACGATGACGGGCGTATGGTCGAAATCCTGGTGCGGGAGCCGGCCGACGCCGGCATCGCCCGTGCGCTGGTGATGGCCGGCGGCTATGGCACACGCCTCGGCGAGCGCACGCGCAACACCCCAAAGCCGCTGCTTGAGGTCGGGGGGCGTCCCATCCTCGACCATGTCCTGAGCGGATTGGAGAAGGCCGGGGTGTCGGCCATCCACGTCTCGGTGCATTACCGCGCCGAGCAGATCCGGGCGTATCTGGAGCAGCGCGACAACCGGGTACCCGTCGCCCTTGTCGAGGAAAGCGAGCCGATGGGCACCGCCGGCGCGCTGGCCCATATCGGCGGCCCGGGCAGGGCGCCCCTTCTGGTCGTGAATGGAGACCTCATCACCGACGTCGATTTCGCGGCCCTGCACGAGTTCCATCTGCGCCACGCGCTGGACGGCACGATCGGCGTGGCGCGCTACGATATCGACGTGCCGTTCGGAGTGATCCGCTACGGCGAGGACGGGTTGTTCGCCGGCATTGAGGAAAAACCCCGCATCAGCAATTTCATCGCGGCCGGGGTCTATTACCTGTCCGCCGAGTTCATGGCCCTGGTCCCGCATGACCGGCCGATGGACATGCCGGAACTGCTGAACCAGGGGCGCAAGATCGGGCTGAGGATCGGGTTGTTCCCGATCCATGAATACTGGACCGATGTCGGCCGGCCAGCGGACCTCGATGCCGCGAATGCGGCCCACCGCAACCGCACAGTCGATCAAGACCGGTAGCGCGAGACCGCTCGACACCATGTCGGTTCTAGCCTTCGTCGACAGCCCCCAAGCCGTGGAGCGCGCGCGGAATGCCGTTCCCGCAGCCGCGCTGGTCACGGACAATCCCATGCTCGTTGAATGGGGTGCCGGCCGCGGCATCGCGATCGAGAATGCCGAGACGGAAATCTCCCAGGACGAGGCCAATGCGATCTGCCTCGCCGCCTGGGAGGCCGTGGCGGCCGCGGATGCCGCGCTATGCGCATCGCAGTTGGGCGACCGCCTGAATCTGGATCCCGAGCATCTGCATACGAGCAATACCGGCTACGTCCTGCTGTCGGCCTATCTCTACCCGCTCGCGGTGCTCACGCGCCTGATCGAGCGCCAGCAGGCCGAAGCGTTCCACCTGTTCGCCGATCCCAGCCGCGTCTGGGAGCCCCGGACACCGATGTCCATTTCGATGATCGTGTCGCCGCTTCGCACCCTGGCGGAAGCCGGTGCCTTTCCGTCCACCTGCCCGATCCGGTTCCACGCCGTATCGGCAGGTGCGGACGGCACCATCAACGATACACGCAGCGGCGACCTCGCCCTGCGCAGCGTCATTCTTCCGGCCAGCACCTTGCTGGCGGAGACGGCACTGCGCTTCGGAAAGGCTGTCGGGCTCGGCCGCCGGTCGATCCCGTTTATCGGCAAGAACGAAGCGATCCGCGAGACGCTCGGGCATCTCCTCCTGGCCGGAGAGAAGATCGAGCGGCTGGATGCAACGCTTCTGGACCGCCGATCCATCCCGTCCTCGGTTCCGGAGACTCTGCCGGCGCCGGAGCCCTCGACCCTCGCCCTGGTCGTGCCCGCAATGGCGGCGTATTTGCAAAAGACCGGCTTCCTGGGCGGCACGCAGATCGAGACCTTGACGGGAATATGGTGCAGCCACCTCGATGCCGAACTGCATGCCGTCTCCCGGCTGCTGCCGGAAAAGTCCGGCCTCTTGAAAAAGCTGTTCTCGCCGCAAGCCCGCCGCCACAAGCTCCTGATGACGAACGGGCTTCACGGCATTCTCGGCCATCAAATTTTTGCCTGCCTTCAACGGCTGGGGGTCGAGGTCGTCGGTGTCGAGCACGGCGTCACGGTCGGGCTGGCGCTGTGCAATGATGTCCGGACCCGGACCCTGGAAGCGGCGACGACCAGCCGATTCCTCGTCTGTGCAGAGACCGCCAGGCAAGCGAACCTGAAGGCAATTCCCGAGCGACATGACGACTGGTGCAACGTCATCGGCCTCGCCGAGCAGACGCGGCAACTGCCCCGCCGGCCGTTACAACGGTTTCTCGCCCGGCGGGCGCTGAAAATTCCGCGCCGCGACTCCGTTCTCATGCATGTGGACGCTTTCCTCTTCGGCGGTCCGCTGCGTTACCTCTACACGCCGACTAGCCCCCGTCTGTTCGACATCCAGACCAGACTGACGCGCGAGGTCTACCGCGACCTGCCGCATCGCGTTCTCTACAAGGAATATCCGACGAAGCGTTTTCCCTATCATCCGCCCATCGCCGATTGGACCGACGGGACAGAGCGACCGGGAAACATCGGCTATCTCGGCGACAGCGACTTCCGCTATATGCGCGCCGCCGCCGACATCATCGTGACCAACGTCCCGACCAGCACGCTCGGCTGGTGCCTGGGGACTGGCGTACCGCTGGTCTATATGGATTCGCGCGAGATCAAGCCCCTGATCGACGAGGCGATGCGCCGTGCCTTTCGCGACGCCCTGTTCGTCGTCGATATCGACGATCCGAACTGGCCGCAACACCTGCGGATGCTCGTAGACCGACCGTTGGATGCAATCCGCACCGACTGGCAACGCAAAAAACTGGCACGGGATGCGCTGCTTCGCGCTGCCATTTTCGGGCCACCCGGATCGGTCGGACACCGCGCCGCATGCCTGATCCGCGAGATGCTGTCGCAACCCCGCAATGGATTGGCGGCAACATTATGACGGAGATGAAAGGGCTTCAGATTCAACGCTGCCGCGACATGGCAGCCTGGGATGCCTTCGTCGGCGCGTCGCCGCAGGATTCCGTCTTCTGCCGGAGCGACATTCTCCGCGCATATGGGGTCGAAACCGATCTCTGGCTGGTCAGCCGGAACGGGCAACCGGTGCTGGGACTCCCGGTACTCCATCGCAACGAAGTTGCCGCCGGACCGCTGCCCTATGCCTATTATCAAGGACCGGTCTATGCGCCGTCGGTCGACAAGCTTTCCCCCCTCCGCCGGCCGGGCTGGATGATCACCCTGCTCGAGACGGCACTGGACGCCATTGAGCCTCACTACCGACGGCTGCATTTCTGCACCCATCCGGGCGGGATGCCGGAACTTCGCCCGCTCCAATGGTTTCACTATCACCAGCCGGAAAAGGGGCGCTTCGAGATCGCCGCCGGATATACGGCACTCTATCCGCTGAACAACGTTCAGAGCTGGGACGGCATCCTGGAGTCCGTGCGCAAGGACAGACGGCAGGATTTGAAGCTTGCGGCCGCAAACGGCCTCACGGTCGAGCAAAGCAAAGACTTCTCCGTTCTTCGCCGACTGGTCGAAGAGACCTTCGAGCGGCAAGGCGCACGCCCTGACGAGGACGAGTTGCAGCAGCTTGAGCGGCTCTTGCAGGCGGCCACGCGCAGCGGCCTCGGCGAATTGCTGGTCGCGCGGGCACCCGGCGAACCGCCCGTGGCGGCGCAGTTGATCCTCTATGACTCGCTTTCAGGGCATGCCGTAGCCGCCGGAAACGACATAGGCCGGCGTGCGCAAGGCGGGGGGACGCTGTTGTGCCTGACCTTCCTCGAACGCTGCCGGTTGCGGGGGCTGCGCTGGGCCGACTTCAACGGCGCCAACTCGCCGGATCGGGCCGATTTCAAACACAGCCTGGGCGCCGTCCCGGCCATGTTCTTTCGGGCGACCTGGACGGACCCGCAGCGGACGGCCCTTGCATGACGGCCACTGACGCAGAAGCCCGCACTTTGATCGCGCAATGGAAATCGGCCGGCAATGCGGACATCGGCGACGGCCAGGTATCGGTCCTGCCGATCCGGACGGATGCGGCCGCCGACCCCGAAGCGGTGCAGCGCCTGGCCGCTTGGCGTAACCGCAATGCCGACTGGTTCATGTCGCGCTTCGTCACCGATGCGCCGCGGACCCGGGCATGGCTGCGCAGCATCGCATCGGACCCGCTGCGAATTCTGTTCTGGATCGAGGCCCAGCCCGGCCGCCCTGTCGGCCTTCTCGGCCTCTCGGGCTTCAGCCCCGACGGGCGAAGCTGTGCGCTGGAAAGCGTCATGCGCGGCGAAGCCAGCGAACCGCGCGACGCGATGACGAGGGGCCTGCGCGCCCTGCTCGCGAGGTTGGCCTGCGAAACCACGCTCGAACGGGTCTGGCTGCGCGTGTTCTCGGATGCAGCAAGCGCCATCGCCCTGTACCGGCGGTGCGGCTTCATGCCCACCGACCTCGAACCGCTCCGCTACGAAGGCACGGATGCGGAGGGACAGTGGCTCGCACAGACCGGCGACGGCACACCGAGACGCTTCAACCTGATCATGGAGTGGCGGCGCCCCGAAGCACAGCCAGCCGCGCACCAACCGCACGGGAAGACCGACCGATGACAACGCCAGACCGTATTTCGTCGGAGATTCAGGAGAACGGGTTCGCCATCATCCGCGGCGCGTTCTCGAAGGATGCAATCGGGCAGATTTTCGCGGACATCGCACAGATGCTGGACATCGCCCTGCGCAGCGCCGGAATCGAGCCGGATAAACAAGCGAGCGTCGACGAGAAATACCTGCGCCTCAAGGACGGCGCGCCGCGCCTCAAGGGTCATGCCTACGATCTGCTCGGCCGCCTCGACTCCGTCCAACGGGCGATCTGGTCATCCCCGATCAGCCAGGTCGGACGGACGCTCTACAGCACGCCCCTGCTCCTCGGACCCGTCCAGATCCGGATCGACGACAGCAGCAACGACCGGCTGCTGCCGATGCATCAGGAACTGGAGCAGATATCCCTGTTAAGCATCAATTTCTGGCTGCCGCTGGTGGATGTGGCGCCCGGGGCGGGAACGCTTCGGATCGTGCCGGGATCGCATCGGCGGGGGCTGCGCCCGCATGTGCGATTGGCCGAACTCGCCCACTATTTCTCGCTCGACCCGGCGGAATATGCCGGCGAAACGACCGAGACCCTGACGATGTCGGCCGGCGATCTGCTGCTGTTCCATCCATTCCTGTTCCACGGATCGGATCGCAACAGCGGCACACATATCCGCTGGACGCTGGTCTCGCGCTTGACCGAACTCAACACTTGCCCGTACCTGCGGTCGGCCGATGCCCCGCTGATCATGGACCGCAATCCCGATCCGAGTGCACCGGGCAACGACTTCGTCCGCGATTTTGCGCCATCCAGCCGCTGACGCAATCGCATGGAAGGAACCTTGACGGTGGCGGAACACGCGACAGACCCGCGCATCGAGGCGTATTTCGACCGCCTCTGGCCGCTGCCGCGGAGCATCACCGGCGACGCCGTGCGCCGCACGCACGACATCCTGGGCGAAATCCTGCCGCTGCAACGGATCGAGGTTCCGTCGGGACGGCAGGTCTTCGATTGGACGATCCCACCGGAATGGGTCCTGCGCGAAGCCTATATCATCGACCCTGCAGGCCGACGCCGCTGCGATGTCCGCCAGAACAACCTGCATCTGGTCGGCTATTCGATGCCGTTCCGGGGTACGCTCAGCCGGGCCGAACTCGATGCCCATCTCTTCAGCGATCCGAACCGGCCCGACGCGGTCCCCTATGTCACAAGCTATTACGAGCGGCGATGGGGGTTCTGCCTGTCGCATCGCGAACGGTCGGAACTGCCCGAAGGCGACTATACGGTCGTCGTCGATACGGCTTTCGACGACTGCGGCTCGCTGACGATCTCGGAAGCGGTCGTGCCCGGCACGACAGAGGACGAGGTGGTCCTGGTCTCGCACACCTGCCATCCGTCGATGGCCAACGACCAGTTATCGGGCCCGCTGGTCACGGCCTTCCTGCATGAGCGGATCGCCCGCTGGCCGGACCGCCGCCTGACCTACCGCTTCGTCTTCCTGCCGGAGACGATCGGCAGTCTCGCCTATATCCATATGCGCGAGGCCCAGCTTCGCCGGCACCTGGTCGGCGGCTATGTGCTTGCGTTGCTCGGCGGGCCTGGCCCCTTCACCTATCGCCAGTCGCGCCGCGGGGACAGCGCGGCCGACCGGGCCGCGCTCGCGGTCCTGCCGCAGCATGGCGAAACCGACATCCGTGCCTTCCGCCCCGCCGGAGGCAACGACCAGCGACAGTTCTGCGCGCCGGGTTTCGACTTTCCGGTCGGCTGCATCACGCACACGCCGGAGGCGAAGGGCGCCGAGTATCACAGTTCCCTGGACAACAAGGCGTGGCTGTCCTTTCCCGCCCTCATGAAAAGCATCGACGCGGTCGAACAGGTTTGCCGTGCGCTGGACACGAATATCGCGTATCGAAACCTGAAGCCGTTCGGCGAGCCGCAACTGTCCAAATACGGCCTGTACCCCTCGACGGGCCTATCCGGACTGACGAGCCTCGGAGATTTCCACCGTGCCGTCCTGTGGCTGCTGAATTATTCCGACGGGATGAACGACCTTCTCTCAATTTCC